>JAZNDV010000157.1:0-1658 GCA_045588285.1 Eubacteriales bacterium | reverse complement strand
CGCCGCCATCATCTTCGTCCTTTCTGCCATCGGAACGGGCGTAGTGACCGCCATCATCAACTGGGCAATCCGCCACGAGACCGGACTTCTCATTACGCTGTTGCATTTTGGAATCCGGCAGGTGATCCTGCTTCTGTTGGTCAGTATACTAATTGCCGCGGTAGCAAGTTTTGTTCCGGTAAAGAAAATCGCATCAAAACGTCCCATTGACGCCATTCGAGACAGATAAACGACGTAAAAAGGAGACGGTTCTATGAAAAACCGTGTCAGAGAGAAAATCCAACACTTGACCCCGAAGCAGAGAAAATTCTTTGGAGCGGCGACGCTATTCGTTTTTCTTTTGTTCGTCCTGCTTGTAACGATCTTCATCGGACGCCCCATGCTTCAATTCGTCGAAGAACCGGAATTGTTCCGAAATTGGGTGGACGGACATGGCATCTGGGGACGGTTGTTATTCCTTGGAATGATGATCTTTCAAGTATTTTTCGCCATTATCCCCGGAGAACCCTTGGAGATCGGCGCAGGGTACGCCTTCGGTGCCGTTGAAGGAACGGTACTCTGCCTTATAGGAACCACGATCGGTGGAGTTTTCGTCTTTCTTTTGGTTCGCAAGATCGGAGTCCGGTTGGCGGAAGTATTCTTTCCCATTGAAAAGATCCGGTCTCTATGGTTTTTGAGAACGACGAAACGGCGGAATTTTCTGACCTTCCTGCTCTTTTTCATTCCGGGAACGCCGAAGGATCTGCTGTGCTATTTCGTCGGGTTGACCGACATGAAATTAAGCACGTGGGTATGGATCACGTCGGTCGCACGAATCCCGTCGGTGGTTACCTCTACCATCGGGGGCAATGCTTTGGGGGAAGAACAGTACGTCCTTGCCGTCGTTGCCTTTGCTATCACCGCTGTTGTCAGCATCGTAGGAATTTTGGTTTATCAAAAAATCATTAAGCCGCGGCGGAAAAAGAAAGGAAAACCACAATGAAAAAAATCGTGTTAATTCTCCTTGTTTTCGCTCTTCTGATTTCTGCAGTTCTTTGGGGATTGGGCGTAATTCCAAGGCAGATCGGAAAAGCATACGGGATCAAGGAAACTCAAAAACAGTTCCCGGAAAAGAATCTGCAATTCGAAGGAATTGAATAGAGTAAATTTCACGGAGACTACGTCATCACCTTTGAGGATCCCTATGGCGCAAGTTACTCCTGCGTTATTGGTCCGTGTTGGTTTCCCTGCTCCTTATCTCAAGGGATCGACTCTTGGAAGAACATTAAATAGACTTTGTCTGAGACCGATACGGGAAATTCCGTATCGGTTTTTACTTCCTTTTCCCATTCCAGTCGCTTGTCGATCCGCTGAAGTTTTCGCTCCAAACGTTTCGACCGTTCCTCTTGGGTGTACAATGTTTCAGAACCCTCGGCGGCGGCTTCGTTGGAAACGGAGGAACTTTCTCGCAAAGGCAAAGGCTCGTCCAAGGCAACGTCCTTTCCCGAAATTTGATACCCGCGGGTCGGAAGATCTTCATTTTCTGCAGAAAGTGATTTTGGGGTATTGACATTTTGATTATTTTGTGGTATAATGATCTTCGCAAGGTTGAGAATGTTAGACACCTCGGCAGGTTGGATGCCTATGGTGGTTAGCATTTGCTCAGCCTTGTTTTTGTT
>JAZNDV010000156.1:0-1558 GCA_045588285.1 Eubacteriales bacterium | reverse complement strand
TATTTCTGGGTCAAGCCTTCCGACGTTGCGATTTACGTGGAACGCGGTGCGGCAGATTTGGGCGTAGCGGGGAAGGATATTCTCTTGGAATACAATCCGGATGTATACGAGCTTTTGGACCTGAAGACCGGAGTGTGCAAGATGGCGGTTGCCGCCCCAGTGGATTTTCACGATGACCTTCGTAAAACCTTAAAGGTTGCGACGAAGTTTTCGAATATTGCCAAAGATTATTATCTGAAAAAAGGGCGCGATATTGATATCGTTCATCTGAACGGATCGATTGAAATTGCCCCCATTTTGGGTTTGACAGACGTCATTGTGGATATTGTTGAAACTGGAAAGACCTTGAAGGAAAACAACCTGGAAGTGATTGAGGATATCGTTCCGATCAGCGCCCGTTTAATTGCAAATAAATCCGGATTCAAATTCAAGAACGATGCCATCAGAAAAATTCAAGCAAGTCTTTCCGAGCAACTAAAGGAGGAGAAGGAATGATTCGTATTTTAAAACAGGGAGAAGTTTCTTCTTCTGAGATTTTTTCTCGCGTTCAACCGAAGGTTGACGTTGCTTCGGTTGTTTCTGAAATTATTGAAAATGTTCGTAAAAACGGAGATTCGGCTCTTCTTTCGTACAGCGAAAAATTTGACGGCGCCAAGCTTTCCTCTTTGGAAGTTGGCGAAGAAGAGATGCGTGAGGCATTGAGAAAAACAGAACCGGAATTCTTAAGGATTCTTAAGGTTGCCGCGGAAAATATCCGTTCCTTTCACGAAAAGCAGGCTAGAAACAGCTTCATTCTCAATCGTGAAAACGGAATCGTGATGGGACAAAAAGTGCTTCCGATTGAACGTGCCGGATTATATGTGCCCGGCGGCACGGCGGATTATCCTTCTTCTGTCTTGTTGAATGCGATTCCGGCAAAAATCGCGGGTTGTCCCATGGTCGTTATGGTTACACCGCCCGGGAAAGACGGTACGGTCAATCCCGCTATACTTGCAGCCGCTTCCGTTGCCGGTGTTGATCGAATTTTCAAGGTTGGTGGGGCTCAGGCAATTGCAGCTCTTGCATACGGAACCGAATCCATCCCGAAGGTTGATAAGATTGTTGGTCCGGGAAATGCTTTCGTTGCAGAAGCCAAAAAGCAGGTTTTCGGCGCCGTTTCTATTGATATGATTGCAGGACCCAGCGAAATTTTGATCGTTTCAGACGGAAACAGCAACCCAGCTTTTCTTGCCGCGGATCTTTTGTCTCAAGCAGAGCACGACAAGCTTGCCAGCGCGGTTTTGGTTACGGATTCCTTGGATTTGGCAAAAAGAGTGCAGACAGAGCTGGAAATGCAGATTCCTCTTCTGGAGCGGTCGGAAATTGCCCGCGCTTCCATTGACGATAACGGAAAGATTATCGTCGTTTCCGATTTGCAGAAAGCCATTGATATTTCCAATGAAATTGCGCCTGAACATTTGGAACTGTGTGTGGATCAGCCCTTTGACTACCTGGATCAAATCCGTCACGCCGGTTCTGTATTTATGGGTAGAAATTGCCCGGAGGCGCTGGGTGATTA
>JAZNDV010000155.1:0-5390 GCA_045588285.1 Eubacteriales bacterium | reverse complement strand
CTATGGTGCGGACGGGATCCGTTGTCAGAAGAACAACACGACTTACGTTCTTGACGGCAACCGGATTCTGAAAGAATACGACGGCACCAAGACGATTCTGTATTACTACGGTGCCAACGGCGTTGTCGGATTCCGCTATAATGGCGCAGACTATTACTACCGCAAGAATCTGTTTGGTGACGTTCTCGCGATTTATGATTCCGACGGAACCGTCGTCGCAACATACCTGTACGACGCCTGGGGTAAAAATCTTCCGCTCGTTGGAGATGAAACCAACGAGATCAAGCGCATCAATCCCTTCCGCTACAGAAGCTACTATTACGATGTAGAAACCTCGCTGTACTACCTCGAATCCCGGTATTACGATCCTCATACCGGTCGCTTCATCAACGCAGACAGTCTCGAGTACCTCGGCGACGGCGAAGACCTCAAGAATTATAATCTTTTTGCATACTGTGGAAATAATCCCGTTATGTTTACAGATAAGACGGGATTCTATGGACATATTCTTATTGGAACTCTTTGGGGAGCAACTCTTGGGGTTTGTCTTTATCTGTTTGGTCAAGCAGTTAATGGAGAATGCATTGATCCGCGCAAACTATTAATCGCTGCAGTAACAGGAGCTGTTGGTGGAGCTATAGCGGTTTCTAATATCAAATTAGACGGGGTAGTTTTAGGATATTCACTCCTTTCGATGTTTGGAAATGCAGCGAATCAACTTGTTGACATTGCAGATGGAAAGGAAAAAAAGTTTTACTTTGGGGATATGCTTTTTGATGGTACGGTAGGAGCTATTTCAGGACTCATTGGAGGCCCTGGAACGGGATCAACACATCTAAATAATTTAGGGAAACAAGCTATTAAACGTATTTGGAAAAGTGGATTCAAAGAAACAGGAAAAGCACTTTCTTACTACTGGAAGAATGTCAGACATCTTTATAAAGCGAAAGATGCAGCAAAAACCATTATTTCTGATACGGTGAGCACGATTATAGAAGAGTTCATCATTTCAGATGAGATGAAAGAAAAATACAAAAGGTGGTTAGTGGATTAACATCATGGGTTACGTTTGGTGGCTATTCTTCTTGTTTGTATTTACATTTATGCTCTTACGCCGGCTTATCTGGTCTGTAAAATACGCTAGCAAGAATGAATATAAAAAGCGACTAAAAACAAGGGAAACGCTATTAGAATGGTTCTTGTACAGTCGATTCAGAGATATTATTCCAAAATCAATTCTGATTGGGTACTTTTCGCATTTTATAATACATTGCTCTCTTATAGCATTTGGAATTCTGTTTTGTATTTTTACGAGCTTTTCTGCTTTAGAAGTGCCTTTTCAAGTATTCCGCGCTACCGCAATTTGTGATTTCTTTTTCTTTTGGATTATTTACTTCAAATGTATCTCTGCCGAAAGAAAAGGAAGACAAAAAGGTAAAAAGAAAAAACGATAGTAATTAGTAATCTCCTTATGCTGTCATATAGGATTAAAAAAATCCCTAAGATTTTTAAACTGAACCGGTAAAAGCGAACAATTAAAAAGAACCTCCTGTGGTATAAATAAATCGTACCGTAGGAGGTCTTTTTGTTTGGGTGATGCCGCCCCACGGTTGACAAATTGCGGAAACCGTGGTATGATTTGGTGATAGAAAAGGCAGCGAGTGTATCGGCGGACGGTATATGAGTTCATTTTTTCAGAAAGAATTTATTGTTAGAAATCATGGAATTGTGATAGTTCAAGCCCTCGAAGAATTTTTCAACAGTCTGACAGGGAATTGGATTGAATTAAAATAAAAATTCCAAAAATTGCACCTGATATTTTTTTCTCCTTGTGTCAAACTATGGGTGCAGTCGACAGGACTGTAAAAAAATCGTGAAAAACGGAAAACGTTTTACAACAAGGAGTGGAAAAACAGTTATGGCAAGAAATAAGCACGTGGTTCCCGCAGCGAAGGAAGCTATGGAAAAATTCAAGATGGAAACCGCCAACGAAGTCGGCGTAAACCTGAAGCAGGGCTACAATGGTGATCTGACCTCTAAGCAGGCCGGTTCCATCGGCGGTCAGATGGTCAAGAAGATGATCGAAAACTACGAAAACAACATGAAATAAGCTCTGTTGAGTTCGTAACGCAAAATAAAACGGCGGTGTTCTATCAATTTAGAAGACTGCCGTTTTTTATTATAGAAGAGATCGGGGGTTTTGTTAGAAAAAAGTCGAGAAAACGTATTGACTTTCCCTCAATTATAATGTATAATAAACATGTTTGTTATACTTGACGTTTTATTTCTGCTCAAACGAGGGAAGGAATATGAGTAATTTTCAAAAAGGGATTCGGAAGATTCGGAAAGAGTCCTCTCGATCCGGAAATCCAAAAGGTTTAAGACACGGAAAACACGGAAAACTGTCGAAGAAAGCAAAGATTGGAAACGCCGTGGGGGGAACGGTAGGTGTTTTGCTCATCATTGGGATCGTCAGCGGTATTCTGTGGTTCAAGTCCCACTTTGATTATGAACACAAGCCGATCACGAAAGATCCGGATCAACTGGGCGTGGTAGCTCCTCCGGAAGGGGCAGAGGAAATTGTGAATATTGCGTTGTTCGGAATTGATTCCCGGGACGACGATTATCAAGGGCTTTCCGATACCATTATGGTAATTTCTATTGATCCTGCAGTCGGCTCGATCAAATTGGTCTCGATTATGAGAGACACCCTTGTTGAGGTTGATGGACACGGATATCAGAAGATCAATGCTGCCTACAGCAAGGGCGGTCCGGAATTGGCAATTAAAACTCTGAATAAAACCTTTCGGTTGAATATTATGAATTACGCCACCGTTGATTTCGTCGGAATGGCTGAGATCGTCGATGCTGTGGGCGGCGTGGAAGCGGAACTGACGAAATACGAGATCCCTCAGATCAACGGTTGCATCAATGAACTTGCGGAAAAGAGAGGATTGCCCCGTGATTACGTTTCGAAAACCGGTGTGCAGACGCTGAACGGCGTTCAAGCTGTGGCGTTTTCCCGGGTTCGCAAGGTTCCTACCGTCAGCGGAACCCGGGACGATTACGGACGTACCGAGCGCCAGCGTTTGGTAATGAACCAGTTGTTCCAAAAGGCGTTACAGCTCCCCTTGACCCAATATCCGGCATTGATCAAAACGATGTTGCCTTATATTGAAACGTCCATGGGATACGATGATATTTTCTCCTTGGCAAAGATTCTAAAGGCAGAAAGCGTTTCCTTGCAGCAGGACCGTATCCCCATTGACGATGCGGTTATCAGCAGCGGTTACTACGTTCCTTATATCGGTTCCTGCGTATATTACGATTTGGAATATGCCGCAGAGTTATTGCATGGGTTCTTCTTTGAAGATACGACCTTTGAGGATTACGCTGCCGCCAACGGCGTGCGGAAAAATGCGTGGTATACCGGGCCGACCTATAAACCTTCGACCAATACGCAGTCCACCGGTTCTTCCGGCGGTGCTTCGAGCGGTACGACGGACAGTTCTGCCGCCACCGACAGTGGAACCGTAACAGATTCCGCAACCGATTCCGCAACCGATTCTGCGACTAATTCTGTAACTGATTCTTCGCCTGATATTCTTTCTTCCGAAAGTTCTACCGATGCCGGAACGGTTTCCGATTCCCAAAATTCTGTAACCGATTCTCCTGTATCGGATACGCAAAACAGGGGAGAAGAGACCTCAGATCCCGTTGTTTCAAATTCTGATACGAACGTGCCGTCTTCCGGGGATTCCGACGGGTCTTCCAATCCAACGGACGGGGAGACTTCCGATAGGGAGAGCAACGACGAATAAGTCCTTAAAATGTAGCAAGCCGGAGAAAACTTCGCTGGTTTGCTACTTTTTTTACATTTTCCCTCTTGCATTATCCGGTATAATATGTTATAATAACTTATTATACAGAGAAATGAGTGACATTTCCCGACGGAATATGTGTCTCTCGAAGGAAGGACGTAAAAGTATGAACGTTGCAATTATCGGATTCGGTGTGGTTGGCTCCGGGGCTTACGATACCATTCGGGACGGAAAAACCCATCTTACGGTCAAGAAAATTTTGGATCTTTCGGTTCGTCCGGGATTTGAAGGGGTCATGACTACCGATTACAACGAGATCCTGACCGATCCTTCCATTGCCGTCGTTGCCGAATCCATCGGTGGATTGCACCCTGCCCGTGAGTTGGTCCTTTCGGCGTTAAAGGCGGGGAAACACGTGGTTACTGCCAATAAACAGCTTATGGCGACGTATTATCGGGACTTGATGGAAACCGCGGCAGAGAACTGCGTGGTCATTCGCTTCACTCCTTCTGCCGGCGGCGGAATCCCTTGGTTAACCTCTTTGCGTCGTACTGCAAGAGCAGGAAAGATCAATAAGATTGAAGGGATTTTGAACGGAACCACCAACTTTATCTTGGATAAAATGGCACATGAAGACGCTGATTTTTCCGAAGTTCTGGCAGAGGCTCAAGCCTTGGGATATGCGGAAAAAGATCCTTCTGCCGACATCGACGGTTTTGACGTGCGTTACAAAGTTGCTTTGTCCTGCAACGTTGCCACCGGTCTGACGGCGTCTCCGCATCAGATTCCCGCTTTGGGGATTCGGTCTATCCGTAAATGCGATTTTGAATGGTTGCAAAAACGAGGAAAGACCTGTAAACTTTTGGGGAATTACCGCCTCAATGAGGACGGCACCGTGGCGTTGTTCGTTCAGCCTGCAGTGTTGGATTCCGATTCGCTGTTTGCGTCAGTTCGCAAAAATTTCAATCTGATCTCCCTGCAGGGAGACCGGGTGGGCGACCTGTCCTTCTACGGTCAGGGAGCCGGGAAAGACCCTACCGGTTTTGCGTTGGTCCAGGATATGCTGGATCTTGCGGAACAGCCTGCCGAAAGAACGTATACTTATCAAGAAGCGGCGGTGGATAACGGGAAAGTTTCTTTCCGTTACTATGTCCGTACTCCCGACGGTTCCGTTACCGTTACCGAGGAAACGTCCGTTTCGGATATGATGTCCCGTGCCGCGTCTTTGCCGGAGGGAACCTTTATTGCCGCCTTGTATGAATAAATCTCATTTGTATTTTATACGATAGTTTTGCATGATAATACTTTTTTGGAGGAATATATTATGAAACTGTACAACGTTGCCGTTCTTGGTGCTACCGGTGCCGTCGGCCGTGAGATGCTGAAGGTTTTGGAAGAACGGAATTTCCCCATCAGCGAATTGCGTCTTTTGGCATCTGCCCGCAGCGTCGGGAAGGAGATTGAATTCAAGGGCAAGAAAATTGCCGTTCAGGAAGCCTGCCCCACCGCCTTTGAAGGTATGGACATCGTTCTCGGTGCTTCCACCAATGCCGTTGCCAAGGAATTGGC
>JAZNDV010000154.1:0-6116 GCA_045588285.1 Eubacteriales bacterium | reverse complement strand
GAAAACGCCGGCGGAGTCTTTCCCCGGGCGTATCATCACAACTGCGAATGGAAAAAGTTTTCTTTTTCACGCAATTATTATAATACATTTAGTTTGAATTGTCAAGTGAAATTCTTCCATTTTCGAGCAATGTTTCCTGTTGTTTTATACACTTTTCACTACAGAATCCCCTTCGTTTGGAGAGTTTTTATTGCTTTTTCTCCCCATTTTGCATTGACTGTTATACGAGCATAACAGCCGCAACACAATATACAGTAAGTTTAATTCAAATTTTATTTGCTTTTATCAATATATTGTGTTTCTGAAATATTCAGAAAAACTGTCGAATGTGCAATTTGCACAAAAATTTCCGAAAAAAATTAGATTCAAAAAAAAGATACAAAGGTTTCAAAGTAAGTTAACAATTCGCTCTTTTTTTGAATTTTTTCCAAACTTTCAAGGCAAAAAAGCCGGCTCATTCCAAAAGGAAAAGCCGGCTTTACAATTGCAAACGACGTTCGTCCAAATCACCCTCAAGGGTTTTCGGAACTTGTCCAAGCCCCATCGTCATCCCGCGAAAAAGTGCCTCTGTCGGATTCCGTATCGGGAGAACCGGAGCCGTTAATGTATTCGTGTTTTACGAGAACAGCGTGCATGGCGATCCGAACGTCGCTGTTACTGCCTTTGCAGGTGGAAAGGGTGAGGATCCGGTCTTTCGGCGTAAACTGAAAAGATTCAAAGGCAGAAACGGTATTTTGGGACTGAAGGGTATCCAAAAACGACAAATATTCCGCATCACCGGAGAACTCCGTACTGATGTAGTTAAATGCAGTCGTGGTCTCGTACCACGCAAACACCTGCCATACGGAGCGCTCCGTGGGAGTATTGATATAAATGAAGTGGTTATTTCCGTCTTGCTGCCACTTGGTTTTGGTATTCAGATACCGCAAACCGCCGAACATCAGATAACTGCGGGCGTGACCGTAGATAATCACGTTCCGGTTGGAAAGAAGATCGTCCATATTGCAGCGGTAATCCACGTAGATCCAACCGTTGCTGTTATTGCTTTTATCGAAGGATTTAGAGAGATAGAACTCGTTGTTCGTACTCTGCACCACCGCCCGGTTAAAAGGCAATCCTTTCACGTCAGTGGTGGTAGGCCAATACAACCATGCCACCGTATCTTCGTTTTGCTCTTTCAAAGAATCAAATCCGACGGTCTGAAGAAAGGGCAGCGTTTTAAGATCAATGCTTTCAGGAGAGATCTTCTGCCACGTGGCAATGGGCGTATTGGGAGAAATGACCGTTCCGTCGTCTTCCTCGTCGAGAGGTTCAAATATGTCACTTCCGATCTGTTCCACTTCCGCTTGCCCGGCAAAATCCAAAAGAAACTGCTCGAACACACCGAGAAGACTAAAGAAAAAGACGAAGGCAAAAGCGGAAAGAAGCATCAAAGACAAGGGGGAATATTTGACGTACCCCTTTTCCTTCGGTTTTCTCTTGTTTTCCACTTCAGGCCGCTTTTTTCGTGTCATAAACTCCCTCCTTCGGGATTCACGAAAGGGATATAATTACAGTTGAGACAGTTTTTCGGGAGCCTTTGCCGCAAGAATCTTACGGCAGACGTTCTCTGCAGTAAATCCGTATTTTTCCATCAACTGGGCGGGAGTTCCGGATTTGCCGAAGGAATCCTCCACGCCGATGCGGATCACGGAAGGACCGCCGGTGGCAACGTTACATTCGCACGCCGTCTCACAAACGGCAGAACCGAATCCGCCGTTGATATTATGGTCTTCAAAGGTCACGATCAGACCCGTATCCTTCAAAGCGTCTTCGATGGCTTTACGGTCCACCGGCTTGACCGAAGGCATATCCACGATCCGGCAGGTAAGCCCCAGTTTTTCCAGCATTTCTTTGACCTGGGAAGTCAATTCGTGGAAGTGTCCGCAGAACATCAGCGTAACGTCTTTTCCTTCTGCAATACGGTAAGACTGGCCTGCGGTATAAGTGATACTTCCCTCCTCGTACACCACGGGAACCGCCAAGCGTCCCCCGCGGATATAGACGGGTCCGTCATGCTCGACGGCGAAGCGAAGCGCCGCTTTCATCTGAACCGCATCGGAAGGATTGATGACCACCATACCGGGAACCGAACGCATCAGCGCCAGATCTTCCAGACATTGATGGGTCGCTCCGTCTTCCCCGACGGTCAACCCGGAGTGCGTCCCCACAACCTTCACGTTCAGGTGAGGGTAAGCAACGCCGTTGCGGATCTGTTCAAAAGCCCGTCCGGCGGCAAACATAGAGAAAGAAGAGGCAAACACGGTATTTCCGCAGGACGCAAGCCCGGCGGCAACGCCGATCATATTTGCTTCGGCAATACCGCAATCAATAAAGCGGTCAGGATATTTTTTCTTGAAGGTGATCGTCTTGGTGGCTTTCGCCAAATCCGCGTCCAAAACATAAAAATCAGGATACTGTTCCGCCAGCTCCACCAGACCTTCGCCGTAAGCGTCACGAGTTGCTTTCAAATCAGCCATGTTGTTCCAACTCCTTCATTGCAATCTCATATTCTTCCTGCTTGGGGGCGGCTCCGTGCCAATCACAGACGTCTTCCATGTAGGAAACGCCCTTTCCTTTGACGGTATGCGCCACGACGCAGGTGGGTCTTCCCTTGGTTTCCCGGGCTTTTTTCAATGCAGCACGGATCTCGCCGTAATTATGTCCGTCGATCTCAATGACTTCCAGACCAAAAGCACGCATTTTATCGGGAACCGGATCAGAACCCATAACTTCGCTGGTTCTGCCGTCGATCTGCAGACCGTTCAGATCCACGAAAATGCAAAGGTTATCCAACTTGTAGTGGGCAGAAAACATCATCGCTTCCCACACCTGGCCTTCTTCGATCTCCCCGTCACCCAAAACGGAGTAGACCCGGTAATCCTTTCCGGTCAATTTTGCGGAAAGAGCCATACCGCAGGCGGCAGAGATCCCCTGTCCGAGAGATCCGGAAGAAATATCCACGCCGGGGGTGGATTTCATACTGGGGTGACCTTCCAGGTGACTGTCGATCTTGCGCAGGGTCACCATATCTTCCTTGGGGAAATACCCCTTCACCGCCAGAGCGGCGTACAGAGCCGGAGCGGCGTGTCCTTTGGACAGGACGAACCGATCCCGATCCGGATTTTTCGGGTCTGCCGGATCAACGTTCATCTCCTCGTTGTAAAGCACCGCAAGAATATCGGTGCAGGACAACGATCCACCGGGGTGACCGCTTTTCGCGTGATACAGAGACGTCAAGATCAACTTGCGCATCTCCAAAGCCATGCTTTCGGTGTTCATGCTTCTATTCTCCTTATTTCTTCCCCGAAGGTGCGGGGACAATATTCTATGAGATAGTATAACACAAAAAAAAGAGGATTGCAAGGGGGGTAAAAAAAGATTCCGTAATTTTTCCCATCTTTTTTCCAAATATGTCTTGCAATCCCCCCGAAAATGTGATATACTGAAACGGACACAACGACAATCCGCCTTTTGAAAGGATTCCCATGAGACGAAAAAAGAAAATTTCAGGACTGTCCCGCTTTCTTCTTCTGCTGATTTTTTTCCTCGCCGCCGTCGGTATCGTAATACTGATGGCAAGATCCTTTGCCCCTGACTCCCCTTCGGGCGGCGGATCCTCCGACACGAACGCGAATACGGCGGAAACTTCTACGGATCAAACGGGAGAAATTGAAAATTCTGACCTGCAGACGCTGAAAGCACTGGCAGCGTCAACCTATGCGGACGAAACCTTCTCTGCAGGTCATATCGCGGTCTACGATATGACGGCAGGGACGATGCTATACGAAAAAGACGCTCAAGCCAAAATCACCGCCGCTTCTACCACGAAATTACTTACGGCGCTGACCTTGCTGGAATACGTGGGAAACGACACGGTATTTACCGTGGGAAGCGAACTGTCTCTGGTAGGGGCAGGTTCTTCTTCCGCAGACTTAGTCAAAGGACAAAAACTGACGGTGGAACAGATTTTAGACGCCCTTTTGATCCCCTCGGGAAACGACGCGTCGTACGTTATTGCCGCCCACGTAGGACGGAATCTTTCGGGGGATCCCCAGATCACCGACCGGGACGCCGTAGACGTATTTTTGGAAAAGATGAACGAGAAAGCAAAAGCTTTGGGCGTGAAAAATTCTCTTTTCACCTGTCCCGACGGATATCCGGATAAAAAGCAGTATACCACCGCAGAAGACATGGTAAAAATCGCCGTTGCGGCGGCAAACAATGAAACAATTCGCAAAACCGTTGAAAAGACATATTCCGAAATCGTATTCCCTGACGGGAGCGTGGTGGGGTACGTCAACACAAACCAGCTGATGGTTCCCTCTTCTTCCTATTATTACGAAGGAACCTTCGGCATGAAGACCGGATCTACCCCCGGCGCGGGGCAGTGTCTCATCGCAGGAGCAACCGCTTACGGCCACGACCTGATCGTAGCATTGTTCAAAGCACCGGACAACGCCGCCCGATACAACGATACCCGCAACGCCTTCGATGCAGGTTTTGAAGCGGTCAAGAGAGCGCAGGAACAATAAAAAGGAATGAGAGCGATGAAAAACAAGCGAGTAAAAAATCTGGTATTGGCAGCGATGTTTCTCGCCATCGGGCTGATCCTCCCTTTTTTCACCGGACAGATCAAAGAAATCGGGAATATGCTACTTCCCATGCACCTTCCGGTGATGTTATGCGGTCTTGTATGCGGCTGGAATTACGGGGGTGCCGTGGGGTTCATTCTTCCTTTATTCCGGTCGGTCGTCTTCGGAATGCCCAAGATCTATCCCAACGCCGTCGCCATGTCTTTCGAACTGTGCGCCTACGGACTTTTGATCGGCATCTTTTACAAGCTTTTTAAGAAGAAAAATATCCTTGCCGTTTACGGAAGCCTTCTCCTTTCCATGCTCGGAGGAAGACTGGTCTGGGGGCTTGCCCAAACGCTTTTATTAGGCCTTTCCGGCAAAGGATTTTCCTTAGCGGCGTTTTGGGTCAGCGGATTTGCAAACGCCCTTCCCGGCATCGTCTTACAGTTGATCCTGATCCCGTCACTGATGCTTTTGATTCAGAAATTGACGGAACGAGAAGAAAAATAACATCAAAAAGCAGAGAAAAAGCGCTGACCGGGAAAGTCAGCGCTTTTCATCATTTCTACAATTAACTATTCAATTCCCAAAGCGTCTTTCGCAAGACGGTCCGCCATTTCGTTATACTTTACCCCGGTATGGGCGGCAATTTTTTCAAAGGTGACCGAGAGGATGCCCCGATAGGCTTCCGCAGCGGCAACGTACTGCTTCGCCACAAAAGACGAGGCTTTCCATTCCCCTTTGAACCATGCGGCAATGCCGTTATAATCGTGACAGATACGGACGTTTTTATAGCCCATCTCCTCCGCTCTTTTCAGAGCGGTCAACGTTGCTCGCAGTTCCCCTGCCACGTTACGGGCAGTCACCGCTTCCGGGTGGTCTGCCCAACCGTTTTCGCAGATCTCTTGCCCGTCGTCGGTCAACAGCACGCACCCGAATCCGTAACGCCCGGTCTTTGCATCAAAACTGCCGTCAACGAAGGCAACGAGCGTCCCCTTTGGAACTTCATAAGTAGATTCTTCGGCAGATTCTACCGCCGTTTCCTTTTTCTTTCGGGGTTTCGGAACGACAGGGAACTCTTCGCCGGGGAGAACCGCCACGGGACCGCCGTCCCCATTCAGGTATTCCTCTGCCTGCTCCACCGTGGGAAAGGATTTATATTTTGCACCTTTAATACCGGAAATCAACGGCTCACATTCCGCCCAGGTACGGTAGATCCCGGGGGTGATACCAACCCGAACGGCATAAAACTTCGGCTTCGCCATATACACTCCTCAAAATAGTAAAGGGGCTTGCAAAACTCCGTTGCAAACCCTCCAAATCTTTTTCATTTCCACCGAAAAACAAGACAGCACAGCGGACGGAATATTCCGCACGTCTGTGCCGTTATGCTCTGTTTCGGTTGTTCCCTTGATCAGACTGCTCTCTGGACCTTACCGGAACGCAGGCAGGCAGTGCAAGCGTAAACGTGTTTCGTCTGACCGTTAACGACAGCCTTGA
>JAZNDV010000153.1:0-1530 GCA_045588285.1 Eubacteriales bacterium | reverse complement strand
GGTGAAACGGGTATCTCTCCGCGCCCGGGACACGCAGCGGCGGGGGTCGATGAGAATACGGTCGTCAATCTTCCGGGCGGTCTGTCCCAATTCGCAGGTCAATGCGCCGAAAGGATCTTTGACGAGCCGTTTGTATTGGGGCTTATGGGCTTCGTACCAGGATTTACTGTTCCGTTCCCGCAGCTCCACCATAAAAGATTGCATACCGACGGGGATTCCTTCAAACATGGGGCACACTCCTTAAAATGATGGTATCAGTATATCATATTTTCTCTGAAAAGTCAAGAAAAAATGGCACTCTGTGCCATTTTTTTCTATCGTTATACAATTTTCAATCCGGGTGGCGAACGACAACGATTTCGGGAGATTTTACAATGCAATCTGCGGCAAACACGCCCCGAAGAGCGTTGTTGGGATATACGGAAGTTCTTTTTCCCAATACGGTGCCGGGATTCAATACGCAGGAACAGCCAACGTCTGCCCCGTCCGCCAAAAAAGCACCGACTTTCCGCAGACCCGTAGGATAATCCTTATCACCGTGAATTACCACCGGTTTTCCGTCGGACTTCAAATTAGAACAGACCGAAGCCGCCCCCAGATGAGAACGATTCCCGAGAACGGAATCTCCCACGTAATTATAATGAGGGGCTTGCACGTGTTCAAGCAAAACGCAGTTTTTGAATTCTGAGGAATTCCCAAGAACACAATCCGCGCCGGTAATCACGTTTCCCCGAAGGTATGCACCGGGGCGCACTTGGGTTCCCGGACCGAGGATCGCAGGGGGTTCGATGGTTGCCGTGGGGCTGATCGTAACGTTTTTGCCCACGAAAACGCCCTCGGAGATCTCTGTAAAATCCCCAAGCCCTTGTTCCATTAAATTCCGGATATAATCTTTGATTTTGGGAAGAATTTCCCAAGGATATTCGCTGGATTCGAATAAATCGATCAAATAGGAAGTGCGGCAATCATAGAGTTCTTTCGTCTTTACCAATTTATTCAACGCAATACCCTCTTTCCCGAATCGCATCAATAATTCTCTGTGCATATTCTTCGCATTTTGCTTCATCTTCACTTTCGACCATAACGCGAATGAGGGGTTCCGTTCCACTTTCCCGGAGAAGAACTCTGCCCTTGCCGTCAATTTCCTTTTCCACGGAATCGCGGACTGCTTGCACCTGCAGATCGCCCATAACGGAAGCTTTGTCTTTTACCCGAACGTTCTTGGTTAATTGAGGATAAAGTTTCAAAGGTTCGGCAAGTTTGGAAAGGGGCATTTTGGAACTGCAAATTTCTTCCGCGAGCATGATCGCGGTCAAAATACCGTCGCCGGTGGTGGCGTATTTTCGGAGAATAATATGTCCGGAACTCTCGCCGCCCAAAGAATAATCGTTTTTCTGCATACATTCGTAAACGAAACGGTCGCCCACGGTAGTTTGGACGTTTTTGATTCCAAGTTTTTCGAGGGCGGAAACCAAACCGCTGTTGGACATTACGGTAGAGACCACCGTATCGTTCTTCAGCATGCCCCGG
>JAZNDV010000152.1:0-5515 GCA_045588285.1 Eubacteriales bacterium | reverse complement strand
TTCTTTGAAGAGAATAGTCGGTGTCTATGACGAAGAGGTTCCACCCGTTCCCATTCCGAACACGGTAGTTAAGCTCTTAGGTGCTGAAAATACTTGGCTGGAGACGGCCCGGGAAAATAGGGCGATGCCGACATTCTCTTTCTCTTAATTTCATATGCACCTTTAGCTCAGTTGGTAGAGCAACTGACTCTTAATCAGTGGGTCCCGGGTTCGAGTCCCTGAAGGTGCACCAAAGCCCCAAGTACGATAAGTTCTTGGGGCTCGTTTCTTATTTATCATCTTTCGAAAAGAAGATTGGGGGAATCTTATGAGAAAAATTTTAGCATTTTTCCGAATCGTCGCATTTCCGTTGGCTCTGTGCCTGTGTTTGGGATGCTTCACGATGATTTCCTTCCTGGCGTCTGTTGCGGAAGCGGCAGATTCCGATCCTGGGACGATTACGGTCGTTTCGATGGAAGGGAAGAAAACTATCGTTATCGGCGAAACGGACAGTGAGGTTGCTGAGGCCGTCGGCAACGGGACTCTTACTTATAATGCCGAAAAAGCGTTGGTTACGTTGAACGGTATTGCTGCAAAGCAAATTGACTTTGCCATGAATGGGGATTTTACTGTCGAGCTGATTGGTGTAAATAATATCGAAAACAGGGAAGGGGAAGCGTTTTTGGTTTCTTCCGGGAACATTATTATTAATGGAACCGGAACTTTGAATTTGACAGGAAGCAATAATGCTTTTTATAGTGTCGGAGATATTACGGTTTCCGGCGGTTCGGTAAACGTTTATTCTCTTCAGGGGAAAGGGATTTCCGGTATGGTTATGACGATAGAAGGAAATTCTACCGTTGTTTCTGTCGCTTCTCCGAACAGCCGTGCTGTCCATGTCAAATCTCTCACCGTTTCCAGCGGGACGATAAAGCCCTACGTCGATAAAAACGGGAAAGAAGTTGCGTCTAAATACGGAATTGCTACGTATGGTGATGAAGGGGATATCGTCATCTCAGGCGGAGACGTAAGGGTAAACGTCGCGCTTCCTAACGGTGGAGGGACTTATGGTATTTTAGCTAATAAAACCTTGACCATCTCCGGCGGGACCGTTGTTTCCAATGCCGGCAGCAGAGCTATTCAATCAAACGATGTTTTAACAATTTGCGGAGGCGCGGTAACGGCTACAGCAACAAAAAATACCGCAATTTAAGGGAAAGCCGTTTCCGTCGAAAAGGGTACGGTTACTGCTACTGCGGGCACCTTATCTGCTATTTATTCTGAAACCTCTATTTCCGTTTCCGGCGGAAATGTAGCTGCCTCTGCAGGAAACGGTGTATTTCAGTTTACTACAGGATTGATCTTTTCCGGCGGTGTTGCTGAAGTAAATGCTACTGCTGAGAACGGTACAGTGTTTGCCGGTACCGGGAAAGCAATAACGGTCTCTCCCCAAGCAAAAATAAAATTGACTTCCGTGACATCAATGAATTATAATGGATATACCGTCTCGGATGCGGGGGTATCCTACCTCGACGGCGCAGATTTTGATGATAACGGTACGCTGGTTGAAACTAACGTAGTAAAAGCAACAGACGTTGCGATTGTTGCGTTTTTGAAACTGACGGGCAGAGATATTACCGATTCTGACAAAGTTACCGTTAATCTTCTTGACGATGATAAGAACGTGATTGATACTGTGACCAATGTCTACGGAGAAATTTCCTTTACTTCCATTCCGTTGGAATTCGGTGAATATATCTACTATATTCAACAGATTATCCCCGAACAGGTTAATGGGATTACCTATGATCCTGAAGAATATCAAGTTCACGTATCCGTAACGGAAGAGGGGGTAAATGTGCTCCCCGTTACGATTACAAATATTTACGTTCCTGCTCCTGCGAACGACGTGATTATTTTTGGCAAGGTTGTCCTTTTAGACAAGATGTTTGCAGAAGGAGATTTTTCGTTTGCTCTCGTCGGTGACGGGTATCACCAAACGGTATCGAACGGGGAAGATGGAACCTTTTCTTTCGCCATTTCTTGTGATAGAGTAGGAGAATTTACTTACATTTTAACGCAGTCCGCAGGTTCTGTCGAAGGGATCACCTATGACAATGCCCGGTATGAAATCACCGTTTCCGTGGGGGATAACGGCAATGGAAATCTGGTAGTTCTTGAAATTAGAGGTGCGGAATCTCTTTCCTTCAAAAATCAATATAAGATTCCTTACACAGAAGGAGAGATCGTTAAAGACGAGAACGGAAAACTGTGGTACAAAGTAGACGGTATTCCAACCTGTATAGGGTTATTTTATGAGGACGGAAACTATTATTGTACCGATTACGACGGATCTGTCGTTACCGGAAAATACTACGTCTGGAGACTGAGTACCCGGCACGGTGAATTGACCGATGGCTGGTACTACTTTGGTGAGGACGGTGTGATCCTCAATGGAATTTGCGAACATCCTGACAAGCCAGGTAAGTTGTATTATTTTGTTAACGGTCAGACGAAGGATCAAGGCGGTCTGTTTATGATTGGAGAAGACTACTATTTTACCGAATGGGACGGCGAGATCAAGACCGGCAAGTGGTATGTATGGCAGACCCGGGACGGTCAATATAATTCGCTCTTAGGCTGGCGTTATTTCAATGAAAAGGGTGCCATGCTCAACGGCATTTGCAAGAACCCGGTTGCGGATAACGAACTGTACTATTTTGAAAACGGTTATCCTGCGGATAAGGGATTGTTTCTGTACGGCAATGATTATTACTGCACTGAATATAACGGAAGACTCATGACGACGAAACAGAATATATACAGCAACGAGGACGGGAAGTATTACGTGTGGAAAGTGGATTCCTCTGCTTCTGATATGAGTACGGGTTGGTATTATTTCGACGAAAAGGGTGTGATGCGCACCGGAATTCAGACCAACCCTGCAGATGGAAAAATGTATTACTACGTTAAGGGGAAACGTACGAATCTGGGGTTGTTCCGTCATCCCGACGGCAATTATTACTGCACGGAATACAACGGCGAAATTATGACTGGAAAATATTATGTTTGGAAGACTACCGGTTGCGACGAACTTAAGGGCTGGCGGACCTTCGATGCAAACGGAAAAATGATAATCGGATAATTTACAGAAATTCTCTGTAAGAAATAAGGGTTTGTTTTTCGATTTCTTAAACGTATTTTGTAATAAAAAGTTTGAATAATAAGGTTCCTTACTATCTTGACATGGTTCTCTTGATGTGGTATACTGGAGATAGTAAGGTGCCTTATTTTATTTTTTTGGAGGATTTTTATGGACGACGTAACGTTATGGAAAGAGTTCCGCCGTTTTCGGATTCACGACCGTCGAGGTGCTCCACCGCAAAAGGAAGGGTGCCCTTCGGAGGGAGAACGATCAAAGAAACCGCCCTGCGGCAGGGGATATTTCTTCGTTTTGGAGTGCCTTGAACCCGGTGTGGGTAAGACGCAAAAGGAAATTTCCGAAACCATGGGAATCCGTGCCCAGTCCTTATCTGAAGCCTTGGCGGGTATGGAAGAAAAGGGATTGATCCAACGGGTCTGCGATGCAGAAGACCGTCGGGCGATTCGGGTGTTTATCACCGAATCCGGACTTGCGTTTCGGACGGAACGGCAAAGGGAAATCAAGCGTCGTGCCGAGGAGATCTTTCGTCCCTTGACGGAAGAGGAAAAAGATACGCTGTATCGGATTTTACAAAAATTACACGCGGAACGCAGAGAGGAGAATTGACGATGCCCCCGGGAGGACGTATGCCTTACGAGCATAAAAAAGTAGCCCCGCCGAAAGATTTTAAGGATCTGTTTCGGTTTCTCAAAGAGATTTTCGGCGGATTTTTTACCCGATTCTTTTACGTTGTGACCTTAGTTTGGGCATCGGGAAAGTGGATCATGTTTCTCCTTTCCTTTATTGCCTTATTTCAAGGGGTTACCCCCATTCTCGGGTCTCTGATTTCTCAGAAGATCCTCAACGAATTGCAGAGTGTGATTCGTGCCGGCGGGCTTCCTGCAGGGGACTTCTGGTCGTCTCCGGTGTTCTATCTGTTGGTTTTCTTTTTCACCTATCGCTTGTTGTTGCGCATCGTGACCAGTATCAGCAACGCTTTGAATCAAATTGCCGGAGAAAAGGTGGTTCAGCAGGTAAAACTCCGCATTATGGAGAAGTCCAAGGGGTTGGATCTGGCTTCCTTTGACGATGCTTCTTTTTACGAACGAATGGAAAACGCCAATCGGGAAGCGGGGCACCGCCCCCTTCAGGTTCTGTCCGAAACCTTTGGCATCGTCAGTACGATCATTGAATTCATCAGTTATTTGCTGGTGCTTCTTTCTGTTCCCGGACTTTGGTGGTCTGCTCCCGTAGTGATTGCGGTTTCCATTCCCTCTGCCGTCATCAATTACGTATACCGTAATAAGCATTTCCGCTATATGCGTTGGCGTTCCAAAGAACGGAGACAGATGCACTATTATTCTGAGCTTTTGGTGGACAAGGACCGGGTGAAGGAAGTGCGCCTTTTTGATTTGGCAGACACCTTCATCGGTCGCTACTTATCCGTATTCCGTACTTATTACAACGGACTTCGCCGGCTGATCGTGCAGGAGAGTTTTTTACATATCTCTCTCGCCGTTTTGTCCTGTTTGACCAATCTTCTTTTCTATGCGCTGATTGCTCAAAAGGTCTTCGTCGGCGATATTATGATCGGGGACTATACCCTCTATACCGGAGCGATTTTGTCGGTATCCGGCTGTGTTTCAACGCTGATCAATCGATCCGGTTCCATTTATGAAGGGACGCTCTTTATTGATAACCTTATGGCGTTCTTGAAAGAGCCCATTACCCTGCTTTCCCCGAAAAGCCCCGCCTCCATTTCCCGTGGAATCGGGCATCGGGTGGAATTTTGTAACGTGTCGTTCCGCTATCCCGGGACGGAAAAGGACGTGTTGAAAAACCTGAATTTCGTTTTGGAACCGGGGCAGACCATGGTTCTCGTGGGATTGAACGGAGCGGGAAAAACCACTCTGATCAAACTGCTCACCCGATTATACGACCCAACGGAAGGTCAGATCTTGTTGGACGGAGTGGATTTGAAGGAATACGATCTGAAGGATCTGTATCGCATTTTCGGGATCATTTTCCAGGATTTTGGGAAATACGCCGAGACTGTGGAGGAAAATATCCGCTTTGGAGATATTCACCGGGAAACCGATCCGGGACAAATCCAAACCGCGGCGGAACAGGCGGCAGCGAAAGACTTCATCGACGCTCTTCCAGAAGGGTTTGATACCCCTCTCATGCGTATTTTTGAGCGTAACGGTATAGAACTTTCCATCGGACAATGGCAGAAACTATCCATCGCCCGGGCGTTTTATTCCGATTCCGACGTATTGATCCTCGACGAACCCACCGCGTCGCTCGACCCCATTGCCGAGCAGGAAATATTCTCCCAGTTTGACCAGTTACGCAAGGATAAAACCACCATTTTCGTCTCCCACCGTCTTTCCA
>JAZNDV010000151.1:0-10003 GCA_045588285.1 Eubacteriales bacterium | reverse complement strand
TTTGTGAGAAACGATATTCGTTTTGTGGTTGGAGGAAAGGGTTTCTTCTTTTCGAGTAATTCCGATCCCGGTGGAATCGTACGCCATCGTTACCCGGTAAAACGGCTCAGCGATGACGTCTGCCCGGAACGTTTTCTTCCGGAATAACTTTCCAAGGAAAAATGCTTCCACTCTCCGGGCTGCCGGATCTTCGCACTTGCAGACGATAGCCCCGTTAATGTTTACCTGAGACCAGGGAAATTCGTCGATCAAAACCGGAGGACGAACGATCTTCAAGTCGTTCGTATCCTTCATTCGCTGCATTGATTTCCGTTGTTCTTCGGAAGTTGCAAATTCCATGTACCGTTTTGCAAGTTCCCGAACGATTCCCTTGTCTTTTGCGTTCATGTTAAATTCCTCCGTAATAGCACATTTCACAGGGATATAAACAGGTCGAAGATCTATTTTATCGTATCAAAAATATTGCTTGGATAACACAATGTAAGGCGAAAACACATCCGCCTTACACTGTTTTTCTATAAAACGATTACAGGGATTTGCAAAGTTCTACGGCAGCGTCAGCGGCGGAAGCGGCGTCTGCAGTGTAGCAATCTGCACCGATGGCGTCACAGAATTCCTGATTAACGGGGGCTCCGCCGACCATGATCTTGACCTGATCCCGGATCCCGGCGTCTTCGCAAGCTTTGACGACGTCCGCCATCACGTCCATGGTGGTGGTCAGAAGCGCGGAGCAACAGATGATCTGGCAACCTTGTTCTTTTGCGGTCTGCACGAAGGTTTCAGCGGGAACGTCGGTGCCAAGGTCGATGACTTCCAGTCCTTTTCCTTCCAGCATCATTTTTACGATGTTCTTACCGATGTCGTGCAGGTCTCCCTGAACGGTGCCGATGCAGACTTTTCCAGTGGCTTTTACACCGCTGCTGGCGAGGTAGGGCTTCAGAATGGTGACCCCCATGTTCATAGCACGGGCGGCAACGAGAACTTCGGGAACGTAAACTTCGTTGTTCTTGAATTTTTCGCCGATCACGCCCATGCCGGCGAGAAGTCCGTTGTTGAGGATCTCGGAGGGATTCATTCCTTCGTCAATGGCTTGCTGTACCATTTCTTTTACGATCTTTGCTTTGCCTTTTTGCAGATTTTCGGAAATTTCGTTGAGAAGAACCATAGTTTTTGCTCCTTTTGAATTATTGATTAAGTTTATATTATATTTTTTTCGGTACTGATTGGGTGTCATGTCGGTGTGATTCTGAAAACTGCGGTAGAAGGTTTGTATATCCCGCAGTCCGCATTCCGTAAGAATTTGTTCCACCGGCAGATCCGTATCTTGCAACAGACGGCAGGCGTGGTTCATGCGCACCTTTTTCAGGTAATCGGAAAAGGATTTTCCTATGCAGGATTTGAAAACGCGGCTTAATTGGGAGGTACTGACGAACAATGCCGAGGCAAGGGACTCCAACGTCAGAGTGTCGGAGGAAAATTCTTCATTCACAATGCGGAGGGCAGAGGCGATCAGCGCTCTGTCTTTTCGGGAAACTTCGGAAGATTTCCGGATTGCACCGTTCACGTACCGGCTCAAGGTAATGAGCAATACGGACAGATGGGCTTTTATCGCTTCCTGCCAATGGAGACGTTCTTTTTCCAATTCCCGCTGTATGGCGAGGAAGATCGGCTCGATTCTTTCCCGCGTCTCTTTGTTTAACGCGGCACAGGAAACCGTAGCGTCCTCGCAGAAGACGCCGTAGCAAAAATTGGGGTTGTTTTCCGTCGCCGCATCACCGTCCAAGAAAAGCACGGGGTCAAAGAGGATCCGGCATACGGCAGGTCCGCAATTTGGGTCTTCCGCTTCGTATTCATGGGGAATCCGGGCAGAAAGGATAAATACGTCCCCTTCTTTGCAAGGCACGGTTTGATTGGGAATCCGGTGGATTCCCCTGCCGGAGAGGACGAAGTCGATCTCCACATAACGTTCCGTTTGCAACTGAACGGAAGAAAGGTCCTTCCAAAGAACCGTTTCCGCAGTTACGCCTCTTTTATCGTTCATAGCACACCGTTAAATCCTGATTTTCTTGATCGCTCTTTTCCATTATAACATAAGCGGGCAAAAAAGTAAATAGGGTTTTCTTTCATTTTCTCATGCCGTAAGGGGAGAAAACCTTATGAAAAAATTGAGAAAAAAGGGAAATCCGGCACCGCCCGGATTTCCCATACGGTTATTCTGTTACAGACTTCATTGCACGCTGAATATCTTCCCGAATTGCCGTGAGGTTTTCGGTGACGGTTTTCGTAAATCCATCGTATTTTCTGAGGTCTTCTCCCCAAAATTCTTCTTTGGACGCAGTAAGAGAAACGAATTCCTCGGCGGGGAGGTTACTGTTTTCGGCGAAAAACTCCAGAACGTTCCGGTCGTCCCGGACGGTGTATTCCGTGCCGTCCTTCCGGTGGGCGTGAAGACCGTCTTCCCGAAGGTCGTTGGAGGTATAGAAGGCTAAAAGCGCCGCAAAGGAGAAGGTCAGAAGTTTCGGCAGTCTTTTGTTTTTTGCATAATAATCTTTCAGCGACGGTAATACCCGGGCTTTCCATTTCGAAACGGAATTGAGGGAGATTGCCAAAAGTTCGTGATCGATAAAGGGGTTCTCAAACCGTTCGAATACGGCGGCGGCAAAGGCGTCTACGTCATCTTTTTCCAACGGAACCTGAGGGGCAATTTCGTTCAAAACCGCACTGCGGACAAAGACACCGGTGACGGGGTCGTTCATCATATCCCTTACGATGGTCTTTCCGTACAGCCATGCTGCCAAGACCGATGAAGTGTGAGCTCCGTTGAGGATCCGAACCTTCCGTTCCCGATAAGGACGCTGGTCGGCAGTAAAGACCACGGGAAGACCGGCTTTTTCAAAGGGTAACTCTTGGCTGACGTCCCGGTCGCTTTCAATGACCCACAGCCCGAAGGGTTCTCCCACGTCCAGAAGCTCGTCCCGGTATCCCAGTTGATTCCATAAGGCTTCCGCTTCGGCGGCGGGGTATCCGGTCACGATGCGGTCTACGAGGGTGCTGCAAAAGATACAATGATCTTCGACCCACGCGGAAAAATCAGCGGGCAAATTCCAAACTTCTGCCAGCCGAAGGACGCAGGAGCGGAGTTTTTTTCCGTTGTTTTCAATCAGTTCTACCGGAAGCAGGATCACGCCCTTGTCCGAGGCGCCGGAAAAGGCAAGATACCGTTCATACAAAAATTTCGTCAGTTTTCCGGGGAAGGTGGCAGGCACGCCTTCCATGGTATCCGCTTCGTCCAATACGATATCTGCTTCGGTGGTATTGGAGACGATAAACCGTACCGTGGGGCACTTTGCAAGTTCTGCCGTATTTTTGCAGGATTCGGCGCCGCCTACCGCCCGGTTGACGGAGGTGATCAACCGGTGGGAATTGACGGCCTCTCCGTTTTCTTTCCCCCGGAGGATCACGGTGTAGCGGCAGTCTTGATTTTCAAACCGTTCCAGCGAGCCGTAGGAAATGGGTTTGATAATGGCAATATTTCCGTTAAAATCGGTTTTTTCATTCAAAACGTCGATAAAATAATCTACGAAGGCACGCAAAAAATTGCCTTCTCCGAATTGTACCACCCGGAGGGGCCGGTCGGTTTTTTTTATGTCAAGTTCTGTGATGGATTTCATAATAATCTCCTGCTTTCGTAAAATTGAAAATTAAAGGGTCACACCGTCTTTGAAGATCGCCAGATCGTGCCGGTCGAGGAATTCGGATTTTGCCCGGATTTTCCCCGAAGCCAAATGAAGGACGTATTCTAAAAGCGTTTCCGATAATTCTTCCATCGGAACGCCGGAGAGAAGCTGACCTGCGTCAAAATCGATCCAAGCCCGCTTGCGGTTGTATAAATCGGTGTTGGACGAGATCTTTACCGTGGGAATGGGACACCCGAAGGGCGTTCCCCGTCCCGTGGTGAACAGCACCATCTGGGCACCCGACGCCATCAAAGCGCCTGCCGCGACCAAATCGTTGCCGGGGGATTGCAAAAGGTTTAACCCTTTCTTCCGGATCGGGTTTCCGTAGCGAAGCACATCCTCTACCGGAGCCGTTCCCCCTTTTTGGGTACAGCCAAGGGATTTATCTTCCAAAGTGGTGATGCCGCCGGCTTTGTTTCCCGGGGACGGATTTTCGTCGGTCTTTTCGCCGTAGCGAAGGAAATACGCTTTGAAATTATTGATTAGATTTACCGTTTGGTCAAATTCGGTTTTTGTTCGGCACCGGTTCATCAGCAGGGTTTCTGCGCCGAACATTTCAGGAACTTCCGTCAGAATCGCGCTTCCTCCTTGGGCAATCACTGAGTCTGACAATGCGCCCAACAGCGGATTTGCGGTAATTCCGGAAAATCCGTCAGAGCCTCCGCATTTCAAGCCTAATACCAACTCCGAAGAGGAACATTCCGTCCGGCGGAAGGCGTCGGCGTATTGACATAATCCTTCGAGAAGGGAAACCCCCTCGGAAATTTCATCTTCAAACTCTTGTGCCACAAGGAATTTTACCCGGTCTTCGTTCCAATTCCCCATGACCTTTTTCAATTCTTCAATGTTTCCGTTTTCACAACCCAAGCCTACGACCAATACTGCTGCTGCGTTGGGGTGGCGGATCAAACCCGCCAGATAGCCTAAGGTCAGTCCCTGGTCGTCTCCCAGCTGGGAACAGCCGTAAGGGTGGCAGAAGGAAGTGATCGCATCAATGTTTTCCGTCTTCAGCCCTTGCGCCCGGGCTTCGATTTCCCGCACGATTCCGTTGACACAGCCCACGGTGGGCACGATCCATACTTCGTTCCGGATTCCGACCTTCCCGTCAGGGCGTTTATATCCCATGAAGGTTCTGGGCGGTTTGGGAGAAAGGTCTTTGTAATCCGGGGTGTAGGAGTAAGTGAGCTGCCCGCCTAAATTGGATTTTACGTTATGGGTATGAACGTGGCTGCCTGCCGGGATCTCTTCGGTGGCGTGTCCGATGGGGGCGGCGTATTTGATCACGTTTTCCCCCTTGGAAATATTCCGGAGTGCGATTTTATGCCCCGCCGGAATGGGGTTGCGTGCCGTAATTTCATATTCCCCCGCCGTCAGCCGTTCCCCCGCTTCAATGGGAGATATCGCTACTGCGACGGTATCAGTAGCATGAATTTGCAGAAGTTTCATGATAATCCTCCTGGTTTTGAATGGGAAATCAAATCCTCATCTCATTTTATCACGCCCGCTACTGTTTGTCAATAGGAAATGAACCGAAAAAATTGTAAAATCGTGAGAATAGGCTCGGGAACAAGAAGAGAAAACGATCGTGTTATCCCCTGTGCAGCCGGGCATTTCATTTTTACTTCGGTGTAATATCAGCAACTGCCTAACTCCGCGGCCCGTATAAAATAAAAAATAACGTCCCACGGTTACAGTGTCATGGGACGTTATTGTTCTGTTTTTATTCTGCGAAGGAGTAGCTTCCGACGGCTTCAATCATTTTGCCGTTGTATTTCACGCGGAAGGGGGTTCCTTCCTTGCCGACGATTTCACAGCGAACGACTTTTCCGTCCTTCCACGAAGCGGAGACTTTGAATCCGCCCCGTGCCATAAGTCCGAAAAATTCACCGTCCTTCCACGCATCAGGCAGTGCGGGAAGAATGTCGATGTAACCGGCGTGGCTTTGCAAAAGCATCTCTGCCATTCCCGCGGTTGCACCGAAATTTCCGTCGATTTGGAAAATGCGGGGAGGGTGAAGATCAAACAGATTGGGGCAGGTACTGTTCTTGAAAAGACGAACAAGGCAGTCCTCTGCGATGTTTCCTTCCTTGAACCGTGCGTAGGAGTTGATGATCCATGCCAAGCTCCATCCTACAAAGATCGTGCTCCAACCTTTACCCGCATCCGTGAAGCTGTTGGCAATGCGGCGTTCGATGGATTTTCTGGCAGCATTATATAATTCCGGGGTAGATTCCGTAATCTCACTTGCCGGATACAGACCGTACATATGAGATATGTGCCGATGCTTCGGTTCCGATTCTTCGAAATCCTCGGACCATTCCATGAGTTGACCGTGTTTTCCGATTTGAAGCGGGAGAAGCTGGGGAAGGAGGTCTTTCAGTTTTTCTGTAAACTCCGTATCTTTCCCCAAAACCTCTGCAGCCTCGATATTAAATTCAAACAGCTCCCGGATAATGCTCATATCCATCGTAGGACCGGCGCAAACGCTTGCTTTGCTTCCCGTATCGGGGGTGATAAAGCTGTTTTCGGGAGAGCTTGCAGGAGCGGTAACCAAATATCCGCTGTTGGGGTCTTTGACTAAGTAGGCGCAGAAAAATTCCGATGCTCCTTTGATGAGGGAATAAAATTCCTCTAAAACGGCGGGATCTTTGCTATACAACCACCGTTCCTTTATGTGGCGGATACACCAAGCACCCGCCCCAAGGAAGGCTCCGTAAGCGGTATGGCAGCCTAACGCGTTATATCCCCACACGTTCGTGGCAAAATGAATCACCCAGCCGGGACAGCCGTAGGTTACCTTCGCCGATTTTTCTCCTACCTTTGCAAGGGATCTGATAAATTCAAAGAACGGAGTGACTAATTCCGGCAGATTGCAGACCTCTGCAGGCCAGTAATTCATTTGAATGTTAATATTGAGGTGATAGTCAGAGTTCCATTTGGGTTGGTAATCTTTACACCAAATTCCCTGCAGATTTGCGGGCAGGCGGCAATTGGAAGACGATGCTACCAGCAAATAGCGTCCGTAGTTAAAGTACAGTTCAAAAAGCCCCAGATCATTTTCCGGATTTTGCTGACGCTCGTTGGTTGGGATATGGGATTTCGTTTCCGGTTCGGAAAGGGAGAATCCGGCACGGTTCAGCATGGAGTCAAAATACGCGTTCGTGTCCTTCAAAAGGGCGTCGTATCCCGCGTTTATTGCGCGGTCGAGGGTTTCCGTACAAACTTTTTCCGGATCCTGATCGGATTTATAATTCGTTGCCGCCGTGAAATATACGTAAAATCCGTCGTCCGTGTGCTGGTACCGGATCTCTGCCGCATATTTCGTGGGAAGATATCCCAAGACGAAAACTCTGCCGTCGTCGTGGACGATGGTTGCGTTTTCCCGTTCGTACCGCAGGGAGATTCCCTCGGTATTTCCGGAGACTTTTATAACGCCCACGTTGTAGCCGGGAGACACAAAATATTCTCTCTGCGAATTTTCACAGCGAACGGAGACTTGTCCCTTGTCTAAGCGCAGTTCCCGGTAGTAATCTTTTTCGGCGGCGTTGGGAATGGTGAGATGGATTTCGCCCGCCGTCTGATAACACCCGTACGCTACGTCGTGATTTCCTTCTCCGCGGCAAGTGAAGTATTTGTTGCAAAGATCTTGTGCTTCGGTGTATTTTCTTTCAAAAATAAGGCGGCGCATTTCTTCCAGATGCTCTGCGGTCTTGGGATTATTAAATCCGGAATACTCCCAGCCGGACCAAAAGGACTCTTCATTGAGCTGAACCTGATCTTCGTTAACTCCGCCGAAGACCATCATACCCAATCTTCCGTTCCCTAAGGGAAGTGCTTCCAGCCAATCCGATGCCGGTGCGTTGTACCAAAGTTTGTTTTCCTTCATGATATGTTCCTGCCTTTTTACATTAAGATTTTCAATGCAGCGTCCAGCCACCATTCTGCCAAGACGCTGTGCATGGTTTCGGTGGGGTGGATTCCGTCCCAAAGCCAGTAGGCGCAGGGGTCTATATCACAACCGTTTTCTTTCAGAACGGGAGCCGTAGTTTCAACCAATTTCTCCAAACGTTCCTGCGTAGGAATGAACGTTGCTCCGAAATCCTCTGCGATTTTTCGCACGATTTCTCTTTTTTTTGCGAAAAAGGGAAGAAAATCGCGGTACCGTTCCTTGCGAGGTCCGGTCGGAAGGAGGAACGGCTCGACGAGAATGATTTTCAATTCAGGATTTTGCTTTCTTGCATCTTCAAGAAGGGAGCGGTAGGTCTCTTCAAAGTGGGCAAGATGGGCTTCCTTCCCTTCCGGGAAATTCCCGTCAAAATTTCCGTGTCCGTTGATTCCGACCAACAGGCTGAGAACGTCCGGACGTTCGTTCAACGTATCTTCGGTCCATCTTTCTTTCAGTTTATCTACCGTATCGCCCGAAACGCCCCGGTTGATAAAGGTGAACTTTCCGGGGTACTTCTTTCCAAGTTCTCCTACGACGTTAAACACGTAGGTATGACCGATCTGATGGTTTAAGTCCCAACGCTTTTCGGGGGCTTTGTATCGGTTCCCGTCGGTGATGGAATCTCCTTGAAACAGTAGTCGAATCATTGTATTGTCTCCTTCTCGTACGTCTGCACCGAGACGGGGCTGCCCGAGCCGGCTTCCCGGCACAGTTTCGTTTTTTTGCTTTTCCTTCATTATGCCATATATTTTTGAAATTGCAATAGATGTTCGTGTTTGTTTTCAAAAATGTCAAATTTGTTCCCCTTTCTTTCATGAAACGGAAAAAATCAGAAGGGATTTGCAAACAAGATTGGAAAAACACTTGATTTTTTTCTTGAGATATGCTATAATGTAATGAAAATACGGAACATCGTCCGATTGGAGATCATTTGATATGGCACAGCAAAAACGGATTCTTACCGGCGACCGAACCACCGGAAAACTTCACCTGGGGCATTACGTGGGAAGTTTGCAGAACCGGGTTCGTCTTCAGAACGATTACGAAACCTTTATTCTGATGGCGGATATTCAGGCTCTGACGACCCATTTCGAAAATCCTTCTCTCATCAACGGAAGCATTTACGATGTTGCTATCGACAATCTTTCCGTGGGGCTGGATCCCAATAAAGTCACCTTCGTTCAGCAATCCCAGATCAAGGCGATTGCGGAATTGACCGTGTTTTATTCCATGCTCGTCAGCGTTAATACGCTGCGCCACAATCCCACCATTAAAACCGAAGCCGCCAACTACGGTTATAACGATATGACCTACGGATTTTTAGGATATCCCGTAAGCCAGGCGGCGGACATTACTTTCTGTAACGCAGAATTGGTCCCCGTGGGAGAAGACCAATTGCCTCATATTGAAATTGCCCGGAAGTTGGTTCGCCGTATGAACGATCTGTACGGCACGAATTTGTTGGAACCGAAAGCCATGCTCTCTTCCTGCACCCGCCTGATGGGACTGGACGGAAACAGCAAAATGGGAAAATCTTTGGGCAACGCCATCTATTTGTCCGACCCTGCCGAGGCGGTAAACGAAAAGATCCGCCTTGCCGTTACCGATGCCTCCCGGATTCGGGCAAAAGACCCGGGACACCCGGACATCTGTGCCGTCAGTAAGTATCATAAGGTATTTAACGAAGAAGAATACGAAGATATTTGCGAACGCTGTAAAGCAGGGGAAATCGGTTGCGTGGCTTGCAAAAAGCGTTTGGCGGAGAAACTGAACGGACTTTTGGATCCCTTCCGGGAGCGCCGTGCGTACTATGAAAATCACATGAACGAAGTGAAAGACATTGTCAATTCCGGCAGTGACAAAGCCAATCGGATCGGTGATGAAAATATTGCGAAGATCAAAGAAGCAATGAGCCTGAAAATCTGATATTACAATCCCTCTGTTCTGCAGAGGGATTTTTCTTTGACAAATTTCGACGCTGATGCATAAGATAAATCGAGGGTCCGTTTTTCTGGTACATATCGCAAGATATGTGGTGCACCCCGGTGCATCTACTTTTTCGTAAAGGATGATCCTGTTATGAAATGCAATAACTGTAATGCTACCCAAGCGACCCCTCTGCTTTCTTGCCCCGATACTTCCGTCTGCGGTAAACTCTTTTGCCCCGAAACGCTTCCGTGGAATAAGGAAAAACCCGTAGCCTTTTATGCAGACAAGATCTTTTCTGCCCACAAAGCGACGGGGTCTTCCATTTTTTACCCCTTGAATACGGCGGACTTGCCGGACAATTTCGTCAGCAATTACGAATTGACACCCTGCT
>JAZNDV010000150.1:0-5298 GCA_045588285.1 Eubacteriales bacterium | reverse complement strand
TTTTCGATGTCGATCATCACCGGATCCTGCCGTTAGATGTACTTGGAGCAGACAAAGAAAGCAGCATAATGATGATTTGAGTTACGATATCCAAAAACTTATAATTCGAACGTATATTTCTTTCCGCAAGCGTTACAGAAGGTAACGATCTTACCGTTTTCCGAAATTTCAGCTTGTTCCTTCGGCGGCATTGCGGAAACAAAACGCATCAATGCCGCCCGGGAACAGGTGCAGCCAAACCGCAGAGAGGTACTCTCAAGGAATTCAAAGCCGTCGGGAATTTCGTTTTTTGGAAACGATCTCTCCGCCATATGGCAAAGCTCTTCCAGATCACAGGAAGCACCGGGAAGCTGTTCGGCAACGATGCAGTAAAAAACATCGTCCAGTTCAAACACATTGCATGAGGCTGAAATTTGCAAAGATTGGGAAAAATAAGCGGAAATCAAGCCTTCTAATCCTTTTCCCGCAACCATACCGGTGTAGTTTCCACGCAAATGCAATTGCAGGGTTACTTCCAAGGTATCTTCCGTACCGTCACAAACGTCCTCTTTCCGTCCCCGAACGATGCCTTCCTTATCGGCGGTGGCGGAAAAAACACCAACGCCTGGGAGAGACAGCCGGGCAATAACCGAAGCACGCTCGTCCTTTTGCAGGGCGGCAATACAGCACGAAAAAACTTCTAATTTCCCCAAAAGGGTACGGTCTTCCCCGGTCAGTTGATTCAATTCAGCGGATCTTGCTACGGCGTCAGAGAGAGAAACGCAGAAAATCCGGGCATTTTGCGCCATATATTTCGATACTTGTTCGGTCATAACGGTCTCCTTACAATGATAATTTTGCGTCCCTGATAGGGAATGGTTCTGACATATCGGAATCCGATTCTGCGAAGATAATCACGCAATTCGGAGACATCGTACCACCGCTCCCATATTTCTTCGTCAACCCGGGAATACGTATCTCTTTCTGAGCGGAATACCGTAAGCTTCTGGCAAGCATAAGTGCCGTCGAAGGATTTTTGAAGAATCAGGATCGCATCGTCTTTTTCGTCAATTTGCGGGGTTGTATCTGCAAATAATTTTTTGTTTTTAACATCAAAAATAAAATAGCCGCCGGGCTCGGTAAAATTATAAATGCGGCGAAAAAAGCCTTTTACTTCACGTTTATCTAACAAGTGGTTGACGGTGTCCATAGAGGAAAAGACCGCGTGATAAGCGCCGAACAAATCGATCTGCGGCAGAGATTGACACATCAGATGAGGAGAAATTCCTGCACCGCTGAGTTTTTCAAAAGCGATATCCAACATCTCAGGAGAAACATCAACCCCGCTGCAATCAAAACCGCGTTTCGATAATTCCAGCATTAACATTCCGGTTCCGCACCCGCAATCAAGAGCAAGAGGGTTGTCCGGCAACTGAAGAATGGGTAAAATGTGAGAAAGATAATCTTCGTAATCAAAACCGGAATTAAACCGATCGTAATCCCGGGCAATGGCGTCATAATCCATAAATTTGCTCCTAAACAATCAAAATGTTACAGTTTTTTCAAAAATTTCCCTTTTCATTCGGGGACGGATATGTTATAATGAGTATATACACATACAACGTTCGGGAGTTCTCAACATGAAAAAATCTCTAAAACTCCGTTTCGGAGCAACCTTATTTGCCCTGGTCTTTCTCTTAGGCAGTAGTACTATTTTTGCAGAAGAAACTCTGACCGTCGAAGAAGAACCGCAAATCGGTGCGGAATACGCGGTGATCTTCAACGCAGACGACGAAGGAGAGATTTTATACGGAAAAAACGAAACGGATCTCGTATATTGCGGTTTTTTACCCCGGGTGATGACCTGCTTACTGATTGCAGAAAGCGAAAAACTGGACGAAAGCGTGACGATAACCCAAGGAATGCTGGTCAATACGCCCCAAATCTCTACAGCGCAATTAAAGGCAGGGGACGTAATTTCCTACCGTGATTTGATTACCTGTATTTGCGTTGTCAACTCCCAAGAAGCGGCGGTTGCCGCTGCAACGGCTTTTGCAGGAGATCTGAAGACCTTTGTTCAGATGATGAATGAGAAAGCGAAAAGCTTGGGAGCTACAGACACGTTATTTACCAACGTAACGGGGAATTTCGTATCCAACACCAAGCAAATTTCAACCTTAGCGGATTGTGCGAAGATCATCAGTGCCGCATTGCAACAGGAAATCATCGCAGAAGCGGCAATATTACGAACGGCGAAAATAACCGTCAGCGGGAAAACAAAAACCCTTTATACAAGGAACATGCTCATTGAACCCACCGGAAAAAATTACGACGGAGCTGCAAAGGGATTGTTTATTTATTCCCAAAATTCCAGCAATTCTTCCATCGCAACCTGCAGAAAGGATTCACAGAAAAATATTATATCCATGGCAGTAACGACGAAAGGGTTGGAAGAGATCTATCAAGATGCAGGCGTTCTTTTGAAATATTCCCAAAACCGCTACGTCTCCAGAACTCTTTTAACAAAAGGAAGCGCTCTGGCAGAGGTAACGGTAAACAACGGTAAAGACGTGGATTTCGTGGTCGTGACGGCATCGGAAAGTTTGACATCGCTGATTCCGAAAATTTACGGAGATACGAAGGCTACGCTGACCTTTGATCTTCCAAAAACCATTGAAGCACCCGTGGAAAAAGGCACCGTTTTAGGAACAGTGACGGTGTTTTGCGGTGGAAAGGAATACGGGAAGGTCGAGTTGATAGCACAGGCAAGCGTAGAATTGGACCATTTTGAACTATACTCGTCAAAACTGATGAAATTTTTCGCAAACCCATGGCTTTGGGTGATTCTCGGCGGATTATTGTTCGCAATCGCCGGATACGTATTCTTAGCCTATCGGATCAATAATCCGAAGAAAAAGAAAACTTCCGCAAAAGAGACCGGCGGACGGATCCGAATGACCGGATCTGCAGAGGACGAATAAAACTGAATGAGCTCCGCACCGCAGAGGTGCGGAGCTCCTTTATTCTTGATCCGATTTCGAATCGGAGAAACCGTTTTGCTCTAACTGTGTTAATACCTTACCGATACAAGAGTGAAGAGAACGGTTGTTGGTAACACGTGCGTCGGCGATAGATTCGTAAATCGGGATCCGACGTCGAGCAATGGAATAGATACGGTTTGGGTCACCGTAAAAAACCGGACGTTTATCCGTATTGAGAGTCGTTAAGATCGACCGGGGGTGGCGGACCACATAAAGCACTTTTTCATGGCGCAGAAGATCGACGTTTTCCTGCCGTTCCACAATTCCGCCGCCGGTGGCAACCACACAGCGATCCAAATTTTCGTGAACCCATTTCAACGCTGCAGTCTCTTTTTCCCGGAAGTCGTTTTCATCGGCGTGAAACAATTCGGAAATAGTCGCACCTTCCCGCTGTGTAATAAGACGGTCAAGATCTACGAACCGCAATTTCAACCGGCGCGCCGCGATACGTCCAATGGTCGTCTTGCCAGCACCCGGAAGCCCGACCAAATACAGATTCGCCATAGACGACTCCTCTCAACTTATGATATATATTATAGTATACAATAAAAACAGAGAAATGTCAAGCACAACGTGTAAAATGCGAGCTCCCCGCCATACCGGGGAGCTCGTTGATTTTCAAGAATCATACCGTACTTCATCATTCTTATGTAAAAGAAATTCTACAGAATAAGAAACGCATATTTTGCATATTTTCTGACAATTGCCTGCATTTCGTCCATGTGTGCTTCCATTTCTTCGACCAATCTTATTTGTGTATGTGCGCGATCCAGATTGTGCTCGGGATAATCAGCATGGAAATACTTATCACCGTCAATGTAATCCAACAAAAAACGGCTTCCGCATTCCAAGGTCATAATAATGCAACCCCACACCATGCTATCCAATTCTGCATCGGTGAAAAAACCGTCAGCACCGCCGATAAATCCTTTGGCAAATGCTTCGAATTTGTCCATACAGAAATGGACTTTCGAAAGATCTTTTTCGTCCTCGGCTGCAGAGTTGGAACAAAAACGAATGGCATCACCGAAATCGTACGCCGCAAGCCCGGGCATTATGGTATCAAGGTCAATAACACAAAGAGGCTTATTTGTCTTTTTATCAATAAGAATGTTGTTGAATTTCGTATCGTTGTGGGTAACCCGTAAAGGCAGTTCTCCTCTTTCGATCTGATTGACAAGTCTGCAGGCAGTTTCCGTACGGGCACGGAAAAATTCCACTTCCGATTCCACGTTACCGAGCCGTCCGGACTTGTTTCGTCTGATACCTTCTTCCAAATTCACGAAACGCTGCTTTGTATTATGGAAATCAACAATGGTTTCGTTTAAGGAAGAACCGTCAAAGTCAGAGAGAAGTTTTTGAAAATTTCCGAACGCTTGCCCTGCATCGGTAAGGATCTGCAGATCGTCGGCGATATTATAAGACATGGCATCATTTACAAAATCATAAACACGCCAGCATTTTCCGTCTTCATCCTTCCAATATTTCTCGCCATCGATAGTCTTGTGAAAATAAAGAACACTTCGATATGAATCTGCTTCCTGCAGAGCGCTCTTATTACGAAGATGTTCTGTAACAGAAAAAATATTCTCCATTACAAGATCTACGCGGGGGAATACGTAGGTATTGATCGTCTGAACGCAGTAACTTTTCCCGGAAATGTTGACCTCGTACGTTTGGTTGATATGTCCGGTGCGGATATAATTGATTGATTGAACTGTACCTCGGATACCGAATTGAGATAGCACCTGTGCCAATTTCTTTTCCATGATAGAATTATCCTCTCAGTTGTTATTATATTTCTTTATCACAATCGTCTTCACTGCCGGAACAAGAAGACGAACCGAAAACGATAATGTTTTTGCCGTAACGGCCGCGAAGGCAATCCATAGCCAATTCAACCTTTTCCTGCTTCTTGCTTTGCTGCTCCTCTTCCGAAGACAATAGAGAATATTGCAGAGGATAGCCGTCCGCATCGGTCAAATCACTGACAGTAACGGTCAACGCACGAATGGGTGAAACTCCGATTTTCCAGTTGGATTCCAGAAGTTCCATGGAAACGGCGGCAATTTCCTTGGCAAGATAGGTGGGGCGGTCCAATTTTTTTTGCCGCTGTAACGTCATAAGCATAGAGTCTTTGACCGAAACCTGAACGGTACGCCCCTTCTTCCCTTCCTTGCGCAATCTCCCCGCGACGGAATCGGACAAAGAAAGCAGGTGAGAATACACCTCGTTTCGTTCCGTCAGGTCTTTGGGGTAGGTCAATCCGTTCCCTACA
>JAZNDV010000149.1:0-22896 GCA_045588285.1 Eubacteriales bacterium | reverse complement strand
ATTGTTGTTTGACAACGCCGTTTGCTGTGCCAAGCTGGCGATGAGAACCTCGCATCTCGTAGGGATTCTTTGGCATCAAGGAGAAGGGGATTGCAAGGCGGAACTTTATCCGTCGTATTTGGAAAATATCACGAAGATTATGAAAGCTTTGCGTCGTGAATTGAACGCGGAAACCCTCCCGCTTCTCGTTGGTGGATTGGGCGATTTCTTAAAAAACCGTACTTGTGATCCTTCGCTTGTAAATTATACTTACGTAAATACTGCGCTGATGGATTTTGCGATGCAAACGCCGCATACTGCTTTCGTCTCGGCAAAAGGGCTTACGTCAAATCCCGATAATCTGCATTTCAACCATGCGTCGTTACAGGAATTTGGATTGCGGTATTACGCTGCTTTTAAGGATCTTGAAGAGAAAGACCGTGTTTTCGACGAAAAAAATAAAATGGACGATGCGGTGCGCACGGAAATGGAATTGTTGTAAATATACTTCTTTTCGTACCCTTCCGATTCCGTGTATAAAAATACACCTTTTCGCTTTCTTGCTCTGCGGCGAAGCTGCGGTGCGTTTTCTTTGCGAGAGGGACTTCAGAAAGAAAATTACGTAAACAACCAATACGATATTCAAAGAGAAGCGGTTGCAAGGAACCGTCTCAGATATTACAAACTCAGAAAGAAGATGTTTTTTATGATAAAGAAAGAATTTTTCCCCGACGGAACCACCCCCGTTGACTCATGGTTTTACGATACTGCGGTTCCTTCTCTGGAGAGCTTGGGAACGCAATACGTGCTGACCGAACATGGTGTTCGGGACGACGGGGCTCTTTATACTGCGGAAATTCAGGCGTTGATTGACCGCGCGGCGGAAAGCGGCGGCGGAGTGATCGTAGTTCCTGCGGGAACCTATTGTACGGGTGCACTGTTTTTTAAGCAAGGAGTTCATTTGTACGTGTCCGAGGGCGGAATGTTGAAGGGAAGCGATGATCCTGCGGATTATCCGTTGCTTGAGACCCGCATTGAAGGGGAGACGTGCACGTATTTCTCTGCTTTGATCAATGCAGACGGAGTCGACGGGTTCGTGATGTGCGGTTCGGGGACCGTCGATGGAAACGGACTGCGGGCGTGGAGAGCCTTTTGGCTGCGGCGCAAGTGGAACGACAAATGTACCAATAAAGATGAACAGCGTCCGCGCCTGGTTTATATTTCCAACTCCCGAAACGTGCTGATTGCAGATCTGCATCTGCAGAACTCCCATTTTTGGACCAATCATATCTACAAATGCGATCACGTCAAGTTTTTGAACTGTTCAATTTTTTCTCCCGTAGAACCTGTGAAAGCTCCCAGTACCGACGCTATTGATATCGACGTTTGCACCGACGTTCTCGTAAAGAACTGTAATATGGAGGTGAACGACGACGCCGTGGTTTTGAAGGGCGGAAAAGGTCCCTGGGCGGATACGGCTCCGGAAAACGGTTCCAACGAACGAATTCTTGTGGAGGATTGTACCTACGGCTATTGTCACGGCTGCTTGACTTGCGGCTCGGAATCGATTCATAACCGAAACATTATCGTCCGCCGCATCAACGTTTCCTTTGCCCATAATCTGCTGTGGCTGAAGATGCGTCCCGATACGCCGCAGCATTACGAATATATCACTGTGGAAGATATCAAAGGTTACGTATCCAGTTTTGTGGCGGCTCATCCGTGGAAACAGTTTTACGATTTGAAGGACCGCAAGGACATCCCTCTTTCCCGCGCAGATCATATCACTATGAAAAACTGCGATTGCAAAAGCTGGACTTATTTTAACGTAGCCCCCAACCCCGAACAGTACGTTCTTTCTGACTTTACCTTTGAGAATATCACGGTAGAAGCCAAGCACAAGGGCTATTCCTACGATCAGATCAAAAATATGAAAATTGAAAATGTTACGGTGAATATTGTTGCACAATAAGAGGGTTTCTTCCGGACGGGAAAGGAAACCGCGCCGTACGTGAAAAGCGTATCTCTCCGTAGGGGAGAATGGATTGCAGAACAAAGGATCGTGAGAGGTTTTTATGAAAGAAAAATATTATGACATTGCCGTTTGCGGCGGCGGGGTTGCGGGGATTTCAGCCGCGTTAGCCGCTGCACGGGAGGGTAAAAAGGTCATTTTATTTGAAAAGCAATATATGCTGGGAGGATTGGGAACCGCAGGCTTGGTTACGATATATCTTCCTCTTTGTGACGGTTACGGCCGGCAGGTTTCCTTTGGAATTGCCGAGGAATTATTAAAACTTTCCGTGCGGTACGGTGCCGAGGACAAGTATCCGGAGAACTGGCTGGACGGAGTCGGGACCCGAACCGAAAAGGACAAGCGCTATGAAGTTCAGTATAACGCTCAAGTGTTTGCAATCCTTGCAGAGCAGTTGCTTCTGGAGAACGGTGTCGATCTTCTTTACGGGAGTTACGTGGTCGGCGTGAAGATGGCGGACGGAAAGATCAAGAGTCTTTCCGTGGAAAACAAATCCGGACGGACGGAATATGCGATCCGCTCCGTTGTGGACGCAACGGGGGATTGTGATATTGCCTGGTTTGCGGCGGCTCCCACGGATACCTTCCGTCAGGGAAACGTCCTTGCGGCGTGGTATTATTATGCAAATGAAAAAGGAAATCATCTTCAAATGTTGGGAGCTTCCGACATTCCCGAGGAAGAAAAGGACGGAAGTGAAGTCAAGCCTTTGACCAATCGCCGCTTTACGGGGCTCGACGGACGGGAAATATCGGAAATGACCGTTCTTTCCCACAAAACGACCCTGGATCATTGGTTGAAGAAAAGGGAGACGGATCCCGGTGCGGTGATCTCCACCATCGCTACCACTCCGCAGATTCGTATGACGCGAAAGATCGTCGGAGAATATACCCTTGCACATACGGAGGAGCATACGTATTTTGAAGATTCCATCGGCATGGTCTCCAACTGGAAAAAGCGCGGACCCGTGTACGAGGTGCCTTACCGCACGCTTTACAGTAAAGCGGTGAAAAACCTGATCGCGGCAGGGCGTTGTACGTCGGTAAACGAAACTCTGTGGGACGTGATGCGGGTGATCCCCTGCTGTGCGGTAACGGGACAGGCGGCAGGGACGGCGGCCGCCATGACCGATGATTTCCCTGATCTTGACGTGGCAGAACTGCAGAATAAATTGAGACAAAAGGGCGTCGTTTTGCACGAAACAGAGCTTTCTTAAATTCATAGAAAACAAAGGAGAGTTTTATGAAACGCTTCAAAGCCTTAAAAATCATTGGTGCGGTCGTTGCCGCTGCGGTCGCTTTTTTCTTGGGAATCAATCTGATTCCCCCTGCAAAGGTGGTGGAGAACAACCCCTTCGTCGTTCCGTCCGGGGCGTTGCCCATGGTTGCGGCTCACCGGGGAGGCGGCGAGTGTAACCCTGAAAACACCATGCTCGCCTTCCGGGAAGCAGTGAACGCATACCGGGTGGATATTATCGAAAGCGATCTGTACCTGACCAAGGACGGATATTTGGTTTACAATCACGATGCGTATATTGACGAGACCTGCAACGTCAATGGGGATCGGTCTCTGGAAGAGGTGAAGATCCTTTGTGAGACCGAAGAAAGCCGCCATTATATCGAAGACATGACTTTGGCAGAATTGGAGCAGTACAATTTCGGGTATTATTTTGAAAAAGACGGTCAGCGGATCTACAAAGACGTGACCGACGTTGCCGCCGCCGGGTTGCAGATTGCTACGGTGGAAAAATTATTTGCGGAATTTTATGAATCCAACCCTGACCTTCTGTTTATCGTAGAGATTAAAAATAAAGGAGAACGGGGGAAGGAGGCCTGCCGTGTTTTGAACGAAACGCTGAAGGAGTATCCGGAATACCGGGACCAAATCGTAATAGGAACTTTCCATAAAGAGATCGAGGACGAATTGAAGCAGAAGTACCCCCATCTGATGCGGGGCGCCTCGGAGGCTTCTGCCGGGGATTTTGTGAAGAGTATTCTGTTTGGCGTGAATCTGTTTGACGACAGCGATTTCGTCTGTCTGCAGATCCCTCTGACCTACGACGTGGGCTTTGATCTGCCTCTCACCTTAAAACCCATCGTCTCCCGTTCCCATCGGCGGAACGTGGCGGTGCAGTATTGGACTATTAACGACCCCGGCGAAATGCGAAAGCTGATCGACCTTGGGTGCGACTGTATTATGACCGATAACCCGGACCTGCTGCAACAGGTCTTGAAAGAATATACGTAACTGAAAAAGGGAGTGCTGAAAAATGTTCCAAGGAAAAATGAAAGCCGTTACATTTAGTTATGATGACGGAGTAACGCAGGATATTCGTCTTGCAGAACTGTTCCATAAATACGGATTAAAGGCAACGTTCAATCTTAATTTCAATAAACTTGGGGAGCCCCATTCTCTCGTACGGGAAGGACAGACCGTGAATCATACGAAGAACGCTGCGGTTGACGTTCCTCATATTTACGCCGGACACGAAATTGCCGGGCATACGTTGGATCACCCCCGGCTTCCCGCAGAACCGAAGGACGAAGAAGTGATCCGGCAGGTGGAAGAGGACCGTCTTCGGTTGTCGGAGATTGCCGGATACGAGGTGGTTGGATTTGCTTATCCCGGCGGCTGTGATAATAACGACGAGCGGGTGGCGGAATTGATTCGGAACCATACCGGAACAAAATATTGCCGTACCGTTACCAGTTCCCATTCCTTTGATCTGCAGGAAAATCTTTACCGTTTCAATCCTACGGTGTATCATCACTGTGAAATGGACGAAATGTTTGCTTTGGGGGAAAAGTTTCTTGCCCTGAAGCCTGATGCGCCTCAAATTTTCTATATTTGGGGACATGCTTACGAATTTGATATTCGGGACGAATGGAGCCGGTTTGAAGAATTTTGTCAGATGATATCCGGAAAAGAGGATATTTTCTACGGAACCAACAAAGAAGTTTTGCTGTAAGTCAGAAGCGAAAACAGTGAGGTCCGTGAATATGCACGCCTATCTTCGGGGATCCGTATCTGTTGCCGGATCTCTTATGACCGATAACCCAGACCTGCTGCAACGGGTCTTGAAGGTACATATATAATTTATAAAAGGAGTTTTGAAAAATGTTTCAAGGAAAAATGAAAGCCATTACTTTTAGTTACGACGATGGCGTAACGCAGGATGTTCGTCTTGCAGAACTGTTTCACAAATACGGATTGAAGGCGACGTTCAATCTGAATTCTAACAAGCTCGGGCTGCCGTCTACTTTCGTGCAGGAAGGACAGACCGTGAATCATACGAAGAACGCTGCGGTTGACGTTCCTCATATTTACGCGGGACACGAGATTGCCGGGCATACGCTGGATCACCCCCGGCTTACCAATGAGCCGAGAGACGAGGAAGTGATCCGGCAGGTGGAAGAGGACCGTCTTCGGCTGTCGGAGATTGCCGGATACGAGGTGGTCGGATTCGCTTATCCCTGCGGCGGGGCGAATAACGACGACCGGGTGGCGGAATTGATTCGGAACAATACCGGTGCAAAATATTGCCGCACCGTCACCAATAACTCTTCTTTTGATCTGCAGGAAAACCTGTACCGCTTTAATCCCACGATGCATCACCACCGTATGGACGAATTGTTTGCTTTGGGGGAAAAATTCCTTGCCTTGAAGCCCGATAAGCCTCAAATCTTCTATATTTGGGGACATGCCTACGAATTTGATATTCGGGACGATTGGGGCCGGTTTGAAGAATTTTGCCAGATGATGTCCGGAAAAGAGGATATTTTCTACGGAACCAACAAAGAAGTTTTGCTGTAAGGCGGAGCATAAAACGATGACGTTAGTGGATATGCACGCCCATTCTTCGGGAATCAGTACCTGTTGCCGGATCCCCTATAACACGGTGATCCAAAGGGCAAAGGAAACGGGCATCGGCGGAATCGTTTTGACCAATCATTACGTCAAAACTTACGTGGCTGACGATCGGTACGAAGATTTTGCCGAGGCGTATCTTTCGGAATATCACAAGGCGAAAGGATACGGCGATTCCGTTGGAGTCAAGGTCTTTTTCGGTGTGGAAGTGACGATGGACTGGGATAAAAACGTACATCTTTTGGTCTACGGCGTTCCCCATTCCTTTGTCACCGACCACCCCCGCATGTGTTTGTATTCCCTGGAAGTGTTGTACCGCACCGTTCACGAATACGGCGGGATTCTGGTGCAGGCACACCCTTATCGGCGTCAGCCGCGACTTCAGGATTTGAATTATCTGGACGGCGTGGAAATTTCCTGCCACCCTTCCCTGCATTACGGCGGAAGTTTTGCCTCGGAACTGAAGAAGATTGCTGAGGAGAACGGAAAACTTTTAACCTGCGGCGGAGATTATCACGCCGACGTTGCCTACCGTCCTCAATGCGGCGTTTTTATCCCGGAAGATCTTTCCGGGGATAAGGCGTTGGCAGAATGGCTCATCGCCCAAAACAGCCTGACTCTTCGGGTACACGAACCCGGAGGGGATTGGCACGACGTATTTTATCAAAGAAAAACGGTTTGACCGACGGAGGATCTTATGTCGTTTTCCGGCGCAATTCATCATTTTAATACCATCACCCGTCACCGTCACAAGGTGATCGCTCATTGTTTCAAGGCAGGGATCCCTTGGCGGGGACTGATGCACGATTTGTCCAAATATACTCCCACGGAATTCTGCGAGGGAGCAAAGAATTGGCTGGGGACCCGGTCTCCCAACGAAAAAGCCCGGGCGGAAAAGGGATATTCCCTGGCGTGGCTTCATCATCAGGGACGAAATCGCCATCATTTTGAATATTGGTTTGATTACAACCCCCAGACTCATCAGCGTGCCCCGGTAAAAATGCCCTTTGTTTTCGTTTTGGAAATGTTTTGCGACCGGGTTGCCGCCAGCAAAATTTATCAAGGGGAAAATTATACCGACCGGCACCCCCTGGATTATTTCCTTCGGGCGAAAGCGACCCGCGTCATTCACCCCGAAACCTCCGACCTTTTGGAATCCTGGCTTGTAATGTTGGACGAAAAAGGCGAAAAGGAAACCTTCCGATATCTCCGCAAACTTCGAAAAAATCATTCCGAATACGGAAAGAGGGTTTGTTTATGAACGTCGAAACGCTACTTGATCTGATCCACCGCACGCCTACCCCTTGGCACGCCGCGGAAAACGTGAAAGATATTCTCTGCAAAAGGGGTTATACCGCCCTGTTGCAGTCTGATTTCGATTCCGTCGGGGCGGGGGATTGGTTTACCGTCCGCAACGGCACCGGCTTGATCGCCTTCCGGATTCCGGAAACCGTCGACCCGGCAACGGTGTGCTTTCGAATTTCTGCCGTACACGGGGATTCTCCCTGCTTCCGGCTGAAGCCCAACGCGGTTTTGCGGGGAGCGGTCACCCGGCTGAATACGGAACTGTACGGCGGGGGAATCCATTCCTCTTGGTTGGACGTTCCGTTGGGATTGGCAGGTAGGGTGATGGTGCGTACCGCTGACGGTTTGCGCGGGAAATTGATCTACGTCGACCGTCCCGTGGCGGTGATCCCCAATACGGCACCCCATCTTCGTCCCATGAACGACGGTCTGACCCTAGATCCGAAATGCGACCTGATTCCCTTGTTCGGAGACGGCGAGGCGGATTTGCTCCAGCTTTTGGCGGACGAATTGCAGGTTTCTCCCTCGGAGATCGCCGGTTGGGATCTGTCGTTGGTCTCCTGTTGCAAAGGGTTTACCTTCGGACAAAAAGGAGAGTTTATGACCTCTCCCCGGTTGGACGATCTGGAATGTGTTTATACGTGTTTGGACGGATTTTTGTCCGCAAAATCTCCCGAAAACGTCATTCCGGTCTTTGCCTTGTTTGATAATGAAGAAACCGGTTCCTTGTCCTTTTCCGGAGCGGCGGGAACGCTGTTGAAAGACGTTCTTGCCCGGATCCTTCCCGACGAAGGGGTACGGCAAGGGGCTTTGGCTCGTTCCTTCCTGGCCTCGGCGGACAACGCCCACGCCCTGCACCCCAACCGTCCGGAATTGCACGACGGACAAAACGTTCCGGTGATGAACGGTGGTGTGGTAGTGAAATATAACGCGTCACAGCGGTATATGTCCGACGGTTTTTCCGGGGCGGTCTTTACGGAGATCTGCAAAAAAGCCGGAGTTCCGGTGCAGGTCTTTGCGAACCGTTCCGACAAGCGGGGAGGCAGTACCTTAGGGAATCTTTCCGAAGCCCAGGTTCCGGTTCGGGGCGTGGACATCGGCGCGGCACAATTGGCGATGCACTCTGCCCGGGAGACTGCCGGAAGCTTTGACGTGGAATATATGACCAAGGCTTTGACGGCGTTTTATCAAGCGGATTTTACCCTGTCTGACGTCGGGATTCAGTGGAATTAAGAGGAGATACCTGAAATGAATAAGACGATGTTGAAAAAATACGCCCGGCTGATCGTCCGGGTGGGAGCCAACGTACAGCACGGCAACCGGGTCGTAGTTTACGCAGACGTGGAACAGGCGGATCTTGCCGCAGAGGTGGTGCGGGACGCTTACCGTTGCGGTGCTTCTCACGTCGCCGTGGAATGGAGCCACGATGAAATTACCCGTATGCACTATACCCATCGCATGACCGACGTGATGACCGAGATCCCCCGCTGGGAAAAGGAAAAAATGAAGGATATGGCAGAACGGCTGCCCTGCCGTATTTATATCGAATCCTCCGACCCCGATCTGCTTCGGGGCATCAGCCAGGAAAAGCTTCGTGCCGTCCGATCTGCCCGGGTCAAGACCTTCAAACCCTATCGGGATCAGATGGACAACCGCCACGCCTGGACTATCGCGGCAGCTCCGTCCAAAGCATGGGCGAAAAAGATTTTTCCTGACCTGACCGCCGGCAAAGCAGTGGAAAAATTATGGGACGCAATTCTGAAGTCGGTGCACGTTTCTGCCGATACCGATCCGGTCAAGGAATGGGAAAAGATCAACGAAGCATTTAAGACGAAATGCGATTGGCTCAACAAAAACGCCTTTACCGCTATGGAATATTCCTCTTCCAACGGTACCAATTTCTTCGTAGGGTTGATCCCCGGCGTTCAATGGTTAGGGGGCGGCGAAGAATTTTTGAACGGTCATTTCTTCAATCCAAATCTGCCCACCGAGGAAATTTTCACTTCCCCCAAAGCCGGTGCCGCGTCGGGAAAATTGGTTTCTACCAAACCGTTGTCTTACAACGGTCAGTTGATTGAAAATTTCTCCATTACCTTTGAACAGGGAAAAGCCGTTTCCTGGACGGCAGAACGGGGACAGGCAATGCTGGATCAACTGCTGGGTATGGACGAGGGCGCCAAAATGCTGGGAGAACTTGCCCTTGTGCCTAAAACCTCGCCCATCAATCAATCGGGAATTTTGTTCTACAACACCCTCTTCGACGAAAACGCTTCCTGTCACGTAGCTCTCGGTTCGGGATTTACCAATCTGTATCCCGGATTCGAGAAGCTGACCCGGGCGGAGTTGACCGAACGGGGGATCAACGATTCTCTGATTCACGTGGATTTCATGATCGGTGCCGACGACTTGACCGTTACCGGAATCCGGGGCGACGGCACTCGGGTCAAAGTCTTTGAAAACGGTGATTGGGCGGAGTCCATGCTTGCGGAACTGTAAAAGAAAAGCCGGGAAATTCCATTGGAATTTCCCGGATATTTTATACTTTGGTGAAGCGCTGAAGGGCTTTCAGAAGCGGTAAGATCAGCATTCCCATGAAAAAGTTCCCGACGCCGTGCATGGCATCGAAGGGTAAGCCGGACAGAATCCACGCGACGGTCTGCTCAAAATTATATCGGAACAGAAGGGCTTGTGCTGGTGCGTATAAGATTCCGTAACAGAATCCGTGCAGGGCACAAACTACCGGATAGACGATCATTGCCCATTTGTTCGGGATCTTTTTCGGAATCAGCATGGTCAATCCCCACAAAACCGTCCAAATGTATAGATAGGGAATCCACCAGATGTTAAATCCGTTGGTCAATCCCATGATAAATACGTAGACGTAGAGCGGGATCAACGCTTTTCCCCGGAACAGCAAGGTCATGAGCATAATGAACATTCCCGTCAGATGAATGTTCGGAAGGGCAGACATTGCCAGTTGTGCCGCATAGATGATGGCGGGAAATAACCCGAAGAGAACGATCTCCCGCAGGGTCAGAAAGGATCTTTTTCTCATCCCTTAGTGTAGACCAGTTTATAGTTCCCGCCGTCGGTGAGCTTGATTTCGTCTACGCCGGTCATTGCCGCCACGTCACCTTCGTAGACCGCCCAGTAAGCACCGTCGGTTTCGTAGATTGCCTGTTCTCCGTTGACGTGGGAGATATAAAGTCCGTAGGGGCCGTCTTCTCCCTGGACCAGTTTTTCCTGCTCCAAGGCGCCCCGCAGAAATTCTTCGGCGGTCTCGATGGTGAACGTGGTGGTTTTTCCTTCTTTGTTTACCACGTCGACGGTAATGGTGACGGTACTTTCGCCATTTGCGTCAGAGTTTGTGTCGGGCGTTTCTTTGGGAGTGCACGCTGCAAGGCATAGCGCCGTTACCAACGCCAGGATTAAGGATAAGATGCGAAGTTGTTTTTTCATGATTTTGTTTCTCCTTTGAATTTTTGTTTTCAAAAAAGAACAAACGGAAAGCCGTCTCTTCCGAAGAAAAGACGGCGCAAAAATTCCTTGTTGCCCCGTCTCTCCCAGTTTGCCCAAGAGACCGATTTCGCAGGCGCAAGACGGGAAGCATTCTGACTGACCGATCCTCTGACGGCAGATCGGATCACAGCAATGGCGGTTGCTCCGGAATTCCACCGGATTTCCTTCCCACGGCAGGGCCGCACCGCGGTCAAAATTGCCACGGTGAATTGCGTGTTTATTCTGTTTCGAGGGTATTCTATCATATTCCGACGGGTTTTGCAAGAGAGTTTACAAAAAGTTCGTTTTATATATTTTACACAAAAATTTCCAGGTTTTTTTGGACCCCGGAAGGGCAAAAGCCATTGACCTTTTTCCGTATATATGCTATAATATAATATATATGTCTACTGAAAGGAGGAGAAAAACGTGAAGCGAACGTCGATTCTTGTTTGTCTGCTCCTTTCTTTCCTTTTTTTGTGGATTCTTTTGCCCGATCCCAAGACCGAAGCTCAGGTTGAAATTCCGGAGGGATTTACCGGAATTTCCGATCGGGCAGGCTTGGAGAGCATCTCTGCCGTTCCCGACGGGAAATACATATTGATGAACGATATTTCTCTTTCCGGCTCTGACTGGAGAGCCTTATGCAGTCAGGAGTATCCTTTTACCGGAGTGTTTGACGGAAACGGATATACGATTTACGGCATGGCGGTTTCCGATACGGAGAACGCCTGCGGATTGTTTTCGTATATTGGAAGCGGGGGCAAGGTCAAATCGCTGAGCGTCCGGGGGGAGGCTTCCGGACCGATTGCCGGGTTGATCGCAGGGTGGATCAGCGGCGGCACAATAGAAAATTGTACCGTAGAGGGTACGGTGAATTCTTCCTTCTTTGGCGGAGGAATTGCCGGGCGGATCTACGGGTCTTCCGTTACCGTCACCGGCTGTATTTCCAAAGCCACCCTTTCCGGAACCGGCTCTGCGGAGGGAGAATTGTGTTTAGGAGGCATCTGCGGTGCGGTGTACGGCAGGGGACAAGTCCTTGCAGATTGTGAATTTTCCGGGGAATTAAAGCCTTCCGGAACAAATTTTTCCGTCGGAGGAATTGCCGGTGTTCTTGACGAGGGGGAAGATGGCGTCATAACCCTTTCAGGAAACCGTTCTAAAGGGACGCTGTCTCTTTCTGTGATTGAAACAGCCTACGCAGGGGGAATTGCGGGCAGAATCGGAAGCCGCAACGACAAAATAAAAGGGACGATCACAATTTCCAAATGTACCTTTTCCGGCGATTGGGCAGGTTCCGGCTGCGGGGGAGTTTTGTTCTTAGGCGGAATCGTGGGCAGAGCGGAAGTCTTTGGGGAAATTACTTTGACCCAATGCTCCGCCGAAGGCACGCTTTCCGGAACGGGACACCCGGATTTTTCCAATCCCGACGGGACCGGATCCCGCTGTACTTCTTGCGGTGTTCCCTTGGGGTATGTAGAAACGCAAAATTCCGGTACGGTTGTGGTTCAAAAAGATTTTAACGTAAATTATTCCGCCTTTGCAGGGGGGATTTTGGGGGAAGGAATTTCCGACGGCGGAACGCTGAACATCTCTCAATGCTCTTCTTACGTATCGCTGAACGGAGCAGGAGGTCCCCTTTTTCTGGGGGGAATTTCCGGTATGAACCGGGTTGTAAACGGCGGAACAACCGTCATTCAGGATTGCTTTTCCGGGGGAAGAATTACCGACGCTTCTCCGGTTCACGGGGAGTTGGCATCTGCCCACGGCGGAATCGTGGGATTTTTGGGCGGCAACGGAACCGCGACGTTGCAACGGTGTTTTTCCGCTTGTGAGTTGTTTGTGGATTATCCCTTGTGCGACGGGGCGGTCGCTGGGCTTGTCAGCCCGTATTTCGGGGAAACGGCGGCGATCACCGTTACCGCTTGTTATGCTCTGTTCGGAGTTCGGGATGCCTACGGCGTCGGTCTTTCGGGAGGACAGGTTTCCGATCCTGCCGTCTACGAGGGATTTGATTTTGATTCCGTATGGAAGATTGATCCCATTTCCGGAATGCCCAATCTGAAAGAATCTGCCTTTTGGGTGGAATCTTCCCCTTTGGGAGACGTGGACGGAAATGGAAAAATCACCCGTTACGACGCGGTTTTACTGTCTCAGTATCTGACCGGAAACGCGTCCTTGACCCAAGCCCAACTTCAGCGGGCGGATTATGACGGTAACGGCGTTTGGAATGCCATGGATATTTCGGCAATTTTGCGCAGTGCCTCGTAACCGCGGGGAATTGGGGACGGGCTTGTGACGCAGAAAGAATTGCCGGAGACGGCAGAAGGAGAAAACGAAATGGAACTTTTTGACATTATTCTTGCGTCCTTGGGCGGGGTTATCGCTCTGGGCGGATTGATTACCTTAGCAATCGTCCTGTATCGAATGTGGAAAAAAGACCGGGCAACCCCCTATAAAGATTGATATTCATCCCTGAAGGTGATAAGAAGTCTTTTCAGAAAGGAAGGAACTTGTGGATTTCGATAAGGAAAAACAGAGAGACCCTGCGGCCTCTTACGCGGAACGGGTATTGGAAGACGAAGAAATGCTCCGGCAGCTGGAAGGTTATCTGCAAATGCAGCACGTGTATAACGCTGCCATTCGGGAAGTAACGACTAAATTGCAGATTTTGGACGAAGAATTCCAATGCCGTTATGACCATAACCCCATTCACCACATGGAATCCCGTCTGAAAACCCCCCGCTCCATTGTGGAAAAATTGCGCCGCAGAGCAGAAGAGATCAGCGCGGATTCTGCCCGGCGTCATCTGACGGATATCGCCGGAATCCGGGTCATCTGTTGTTATATCGAGGACGTTTACCGGATCGCGGAATTGCTGTTGCATCAGGACGACGTGACCTTGATCCGCAAAGCCGACTATATCAAAGAACCAAAGGAAAACGGCTACCGTTCATTGCATTTGGTTATTCAAGTGCCGGTCTATCTTTCCAATCGGACGGAGGCTGTTCCGGTAGAGGTGCAGATCCGAACCGAGGGAATGGACTTTTGGGCAAGTTTGGAACATCAGATGCGGTATAAATCTGCCCGTCCCGTGTCTGCCGACCTGCAAAAACAGTTGCGGGAATGTGCGGAAGACTTGGCGGAGATCGACGTGAAAATGCAGAGAATTTATAAACATCTTCAATAAAAATATCCCCTCCGAGCCATACTAACGGTACGGAGGGATTTTTATGGATTTTTTGCAAAAGGCACAAGAGTTGAAACCGTCGCTGATTGCTTGGCGGCGTTATCTGCACGCTTGCCCGGAGGTGGGCTTTGACCTTCCCAAGACAAAGGATTTCATTTTGAAAGAACTGAAAAAAATGGGTCTTTCTCCCAGGGAAATGGGGAAAGGCAGTATCGTTGCGGAGATCGGGGGAGCGTCGGAAGACGCGGTTCTGCTTCGGGCGGATATGGACGGCCTTGCGATTCCGGAAGAAGCGGACGTGCCTTTTCGGGCAGAAAACGGGAATATGCACGCCTGCGGACACGATCTGCACTCCGCTATGTTATTGGGGGCGGCGCGGATCTTAAAAGAGCGGGAGACGGCGTTGCCCCGCCGGGTACGGTTGCTGTTTCAGCCGGCGGAGGAGACGTTGCAAGGGGCACAAGACGCTTGTTTTGCCGGGGCGTGCCAAGGAGTGGCTTCTGCCTATATGCTCCATGTAACGGTCAATACTAAATTGCCCGCGGGAACGGTGATTTTGCCCCCTGCGGGAGTCATTGCTCCTTCGGCGGACTTTTTTGAGATTTCCGTTCAAGGGAAAGGGTGCCACGGAGCCGACCCGGCATCGGGAATCGACCCTTTGTCGGCTGCCTCTCGGATCTTGTTGGGATTGCAACATCTTCCTGCCCGGGAATTCCCGTCCGGAGAACCTGCGGCGTTGACGGTGGGTGCGTTGCAAGGGGGAGATTCTTTTAACGTGATCCCCGATTCCGCTTTGTTACGGGGAAGTATGCGTTGCTATTCCGATGAATTCCGACAGACGCTAAAGACTCGGATAGAAGAAATTTCCCGTCATACGGCGGCTGCTTTCCGAGGAGAGACAACGGTCGCGTTCCCTGCCGGGTGCCCTTCCTTGGTCAACGACGAGGCATTGCGCAACTCCCTGAAAATCCCGCTGAAAACCGCTTTGGGATCCGACCGGGTCTTGGTGGTGGATTCCCCTTCGGGAACGGCAGGATCGGAAGATTTTGCGGTCATCTCCCGAAGGGTTCCTTCGGTCATGCTCGCCCTTGCCGCCGGAGACTCCGGGGTTGCGCTTCATCACCCCAAAATTTGTTTCGACGAAAACGCCCTGCCCTACGGTACTGCTGCCCTCACCGCTATCGCTATGCAATAAAAAATTATTCCGTGGGTTTACAAATAGAAAAAAGTGTGATAGAATATAGTCACCACATAAAACTCTAACGTAATATTTCCACACGGAAGAGGGTATTTTACCTTTGGTAAAAATGCCCGCTTCTTCTCTCTCTTTTCTGTGTGGAATGTCGGAGTTTTGTGTGTAGCAAAATGAAGTCGTGCGTTTTTCAGTGTGTGCGATTTCGGTTGCACACACTTTTTTAGTCAAAAATCCGGGGTCGGCTGAAACGCCGACCCCGGTGTGCTGTTATATATTCCGACGAAGGAAATTTGCCGAATTTTGCTTTTCTTCTGGTTCTCTTCTTTTCTCATGAAAAGAAGAGAGCACCGTTCCTCGCCCGCAAACTCTTACTGCTGTTCGCTCAAATCGCCCAAAACCAGTTGGGTGGTGTGGACGGAGTTGTTTCGGATATAGGTCAATTCCACCGAATCGCCGATCTTCATGGATTGAAGCAGCGATTTTAACTCGTCGATGGATTTGACATCTGCGGTTCCGGCTTTGATGATGATATCGCCGGGTTTCAACCCTGCCTGGTCTGCCGGTCCGCCGGGAACGACGGTGTAGACGAAGGCACCCTTCAGGTTGGGAGTATCATAGGTGTAACCGGAAATTCCAATGCCGGGACGGGACACTTTTCCGGTATTCATCAACTGTTCCGCTAAGGGGAGAACGTCGTCGATCTGCAAGGCAAAGCCCAAATTTTCATAGGTTCCGGAAATTTTGATGGAGTTGATTCCGATGACCTGACCGTAAATATTCACCAAAGGTCCGCCGGAGTTTCCGGAGTTGATGGCGGCGTCGTGCTGGATCAGATCCAACGTATAGCCTAATTCGGGGAAGTTCAGCCCTTTCCGCAGGGCAGAGACCATGCCTTCCGTTGCGGTGTAAGCGAGATTTGTATCGTAGGGTGTTCCGATGGCGATGACGTAATCTCCGGGCACCACCTTGGAGGATTGACCGAACTCCGCAGGGGTAAGTCCGGAAGCGTCAATTTTAATGACTGCCGTATCGGAATCGGCGTCCGATCCCACCAACTTGGCGGAATAGGTTTTTTCGTTGTGATCCGTGACAGAGATCTTCGATGCGCCGTCTACCACGTGGGCGTTGGTCAGGATATATCCGTTATCGGTATAGATGATTCCCGTGCCGAATCCCGATGTCATCTGACCGTTTTCTCCGATCCCTTCCACCGATACGGTGACGACGGAGGGGGAAACTTTTGCGATGATCTCTTGGGGAGTCAGTTTGTCTCCTTCGGTGACGTTATCACGGAACTGGAAGGAGGGTGTGACGCTTTGGGGTATGAGGAAGGATTGTTGGGAATTTTTTGCCGCCCAAATGGCAAAGGTTCCCATCAGAAGGGAGAGGCAAAGGGCAATAATGGCAATTGCCATCCACATTCCGTTTTTCGGTTTTTTGGGGGAAACTTCTACCGGGGCAGGCGCATAAGCCGTGACCGGCGGAACCGAGGGTTGTTCGGGTTCGGGGTTCTGCCGTGTGACGGCGGGTTGTTCCATGGAAGAGGTTTCCGGGGAAAAATCGTAGGATTCCATATCAGTATTCTCCTTTGAGAAAATTATCGGATTCGTCGGAAGCGACCGCCGGACTTACCGTATCGGTAAAGGGCGGCGATCCTTCACGTTAGAAGTCTGATCGAAACTTCCGTAAATTTATTATAGCCGTTTTTTTCGGGTCTCATTTGACGCAATTTTGGGAATTTTATGTTAAAAACAGATCCCAGCGGGTAATGTGATATTGCAGGCAATCTGCCGTATTCCCCCGCAGGGAGATGTATCCGGGGAGGGTCTTGTGGTATTTATACCCTGCCTTTTCCAGCACCCGTATGGAAGCGGCGTTTTCCGGGTGGCAGATTGCGATGATCTCGTCCATTCGCAATTCTTTTAAGGCGTATTCGCTTAAGGCTTTTAAGGCTTCGGTTGCATAGCCCTGCCCCCAGCATTTCCGTTGAAGCCAATATCCTACTTCGGCAGAACGGTGAAAGAAGTCGATTTTGTTCAAATGAATCAATCCCAACACCTTCGCATCGTCTTTCCGCTCGATTGCCCATTCGGTGCAAAGTCCGTCTTCCAGCTGGGTTTGAATGTTTTCGATCATTTGAACCGTTTCTTCCCGGTTGTAGGGCCCCCAGGGTTCGTATTTCGTGACCCTTGGGTCGGAAGCTGCTTCCAAAAGATCGTCTGCGTCTGCCCGGAAAACTTTCCGAAGGCGGAGGCGGGGGGTCTCAACGACAGGATAGGGCTCCATCAGACGGACGAAATCCCGTTCAAACTGTTTTTCCGGTTTCATATATTACTGATTCCCGTATTTTTCTATAAACTCCTCGTAGCAAATGCCCTCGCTCATGATGATTTGGGCGGCTTCTTTGCCTACGTAACGGTAGTGCCAGGGTTCGTAAATAATTTTGGTAATTTCGGTTTTATCTGCAGGGTAGCGGAGAATAAATCCGTATTCCGCACAATGGGTGACGAGCCATTGGTAAGCGTCTGTTTTGTCAAAATCTTTGTTCAGCCGGTCAAAAGACGGAGTAGTAATGTCTGCCGCAAGTCCGGTATGATGTTCCGACGTGCCGGGAACGGCAACGATGGTTGCGGCTTTTTTGGCGGCTTCTTCTTTGGAATAGCCTTTGTTGATATATTCCTGTACTTTATCGTTGAATCCCTCGGTCTGCAGCGCGATCCCCCGATAGGTAGAACGAAGCAACAGGGTGATCCCGTCTTCTTTTGCGGCGTTGACCATTTCCCGGAAGGCGTCGGCGCAAAGAGAATTGACCTGCCGATCCTTTCCGTTCAAAGAGACCCATGCTAACTTCAAGGGATAATCGTCTGGGATCGGGTTGTCCGGATTGACTAAAATCATATTCCACGCGGTAAAATCAAAACTTCCGTCGTCGTTGATTCCGGGGGTGGGATCGTTGGTTTTGTAGTCCTTATCCGAGGAATTGCTATTACTGTTGCTGTCGGTTGTGGTGGAGGTAATGGTGTCCGTATCCGTGTTTGTATCCGTGTTTGTGTCGGTGATAGAATCGGTCACAGAATTAGTCTCGGAATCGGTCACGGAATCGGTTTGTGTGGAGGTGATGACTACGATATGGGTGTCAGAATCCCCGGGAACCGAACCTCCGCCGGGATTTTCGTTCCCGCCCATCATCTGTACGGTAAAAACGATAAGGGCAACCCCAATCACGGCAACGGTGATTCCTAGCAGAATACGCATACGCCTTTTTGCGGCGGCTCTTCGGGCAGTTCTACTCACGGTCGGGAACCTCCAATATGTAAAGATTTCGAAGCATGGTCGCCTTCCCCCGCCAAGCAAAAGCCCTTTGGGCGTACTTTTCCCGGAATTGACGGTCTGACAATTCTTCCACGTCGGATACCGTCAGCCGGGGCAGCAATTCGTTGGGAGGAAGGGCGATCTCTGCCGTTTCCAGTCCTTGGTTGTGGGGACAGGCTTCGGAACAGCGGTCGCAGCCCCATGCCAATTTGTTTTTCCGAATGGCAACCCGTTCTTCTTCCGTCAATTCGCCCTTTTTCTGGGTCAGATAGGCGAGGCACTTGGTGTAATCAAAGCCGTCTTCGGTCAACGCCCCGCTGGGACAAGCCTTAATGCACCGGTCGCAGGTGCCGCAATTTCGGGTCAAGGAAGGGGTGGGCAGAGAGAATACACCGTTGGTGATGATCTCTCCGAGAAAGACGAAAGATCCTTTTTCAGTGATGCAAAGATTATTTTTTCCTTTGATAGCAAGTCCGCTGATCAACGCCGCGTTTCGCTCGTCGATGGGGGAATTGTCGGTAAAGGGTTTGAAATAAAATCCCGGATACCCTTGGGTCAATTCTTCGGCAATTTCATGTAAAATACCGCCGAAATACCGATGATAATCGGGTAGGGCGGCAAAGCGCGCCAGATTCTGTCCCGGTTTTGCGGGGAAATAGTAGGGTAATGCGGTGATCAAAACCGTCTTTGCTCCCTCTACTTCGTGGAGCGCCACCCGGTCAAAGGGGGCGGAAGCCACGGACAGTCCCCGGCGGGAAAATGGTTCTGTAATGGGGTTCATCGCCGCCGCTTCCTTTCCTTATAATAATGCTACGCTTCTTCGGTTTCGGGTTTGGTTTCTTCCGTTGTTTCGGTATTTTGTGCAACTTCCACCTCTGCAGAGACAAAGACCTCTTCGGGAGTCTTACCGTTCAGCAGAGCGCGGAACTGGTCGCCGGTGATCTTTTCGTGAATCATCAACTGTCCGGCAATGGTGTGCAGCTGAGGCAGTTTTTCCTGCAAAATATCCTTTGCACGAGCGTATTGCTCGTCGATGATGCGCTTGATTTCTTCGTCGATGGTGGCGGCGACTTTTTCGGAATAGGTCTTGGATTCTGCCGTAAAGTCACGACCGAGAAACACTTCTTCTCTGCCGGTGCCGAAGAGAATGGGCCCCAGTTTTTCGGACATACCGTACCGCATGACCATTTGCCGGGCGATGTCGGTCACTTGCTGAATATCTCCCGATGCACCGGTGGAAATATCGTCCAGACACAGTTCTTCCGCGGCTCTCCCGCCCATACCGTGAACGATGCGGTCCAGCATTTCTTTCTTGGACATATAACTCTTGTTTTCCACGGGAAGATAGGAGGTATATCCCCCTGCCATTCCGCGGGGAATGATGGAGATCTCGTTGACCTGGCTGTTTCCGTCGGCAACTACCGTGACGATGGCGTGCCCCGCCTCGTGATAGGCGGTCAGTTTCTTTTCGGTTTCGGTGATGAGGCGGGATTTCTTTTCTACGCCCAGTTCTACCTTCATGATCGCGTCGGTGATCTCTTCCATGGTGATCACCTTCCGGTTGGCGCGGGCGGACAGCAGGGCGGCTTCGTTGAGCACGTTTTCCAGTTCCGCGGGAGCAAATCCGGAGGTGGCTTTTGCTACGTTTTCAAAATTCACGTCCTTGCCCATGGGCTTTTTCCGGGCATGGATCTTAAGAATTTCTTCTCTTGCTTTGACGTCGGGCAGATGAATAACGATCTGACGGTCAAAACGGCCGGGACGCAGCAAGGCGCTGTCGAGAACGTCGGGACGGTTCGTGGCCGCCATGACGATGACGCCTTCGTTCTGTTCGAACCCGTCCATTTCCACCAGCAATTGGTTTAACGTTTGTTCCCGTTCGTCGTTGCCGCCGCCCAATCCGGCACCTCTTTGACGTCCGACGGCGTCAATTTCGTCGATAAAGACGATGCAGGGCGCGTTTTTCTTGGCTTGGTCGAAGGTGTCCCGAACCCGGGAAGCACCGACACCCACGTACAGTTCCACGAAATCAGAACCGGAAATGCTGAAGAAGGGGACTCCCGCCTCCCCGGCGGTGGCTTTCGCCATATAAGTTTTCCCGGTTCCCGGAGGGCCTACCATCAGAACGCCCCGGGGGATCCGAGCGCCTAAGTCGGTATACTTTTTGGGATTTTTCAGGAATTCAACGATTTCCTGTAATTCTTCCTTTTCTTCGTCCGCGCCGGCAACGTCGTTGAAGGTTACTTTTCCTTTTCCGGAATCAGCAAGTTTTAACTTGGCGCGGCTGAAGCCCATGGCTCCGTTTTTGCCGCCCCCCGCCATTTGCTTCATCATGATCCAGCCGAAGAAACAGACGGCGCCGACCAAAAAGAGGTAGGGGATATAGGTGACCCACACGGGAATGGACGAAGCCTGTTTCAAATCGTAGCCGTCGGCAAGAACGCCCTTTTCCACGGCGGAATCAATATAGGGCTGAACTTGGTCCAAAAAGCGGGCGACGCTGTAAAGGACGAAGGTCTTTTCTTCTGCGGGAGTTTCGCCTTCGGTCTTGAGTTTGTAGGTCAGTTTGTTGCCGACGATCTCAAATTCCGTCACTTGTTCGTCTTTGAAATATCCGACGATGTCGGAATATTTTACGGTGTCCTTCTTGACCATAGTGCTGATGAGGGATGCGGCAATGACGCATACCAAAAGCAGAACGCCCCAAGAGACGATGCTGCGGATACGGTTTCTGTTGTTCAATGGAATGCCTCCTATATTATGAAAGTTGCGGTTTTTAGTCTTCTGTAAATTCTACGACGCCCACGTAAGGGAGATTCCGGTGCTTTTCTCCGTAGTCCAGTCCGTAACCTACGACGAATTTGTCAGGGATCACAAAGCCGGTATATTCCACGGGGACTTCTTGGGTATGGCGGGCGGGTTTATCAAGAAGGGATACGATCTTCAGAGAATTGACGCCTCTGCCCTTGAGGATCTCAACGATTTTGGAAAGGGTGTTTCCGCTGTCGAGAATATCTTCCACGATCAGAACGTCTTTTCCGGCAATATCTACCGAGAGGTCTTTGACGATCTTGACCTTTCCGCTGGTTTCGGTGCCGTCGCCGTAACTGGAAACGACCATAAAATCAATACTGACCGAAACGTCGTCGCTGACTGCACGCATCAGATCGGTGAGAAACACCACCGCACCCTTGAGAATGGAGACCATCAGCACTTCTTTTCCTTTGTAATCTTCGGAAATCTGAGCCGCCAGCTCCTTCGTCCGGGTCCGCAGTTCTTCTTCGGTGATGTAAGGGGTGATCTTGTATCCCATGATAGGATTCCTCCGTATGTATATGGTATTCTTCTTCCATTTATTTTTCCGAAAGTGAGACGAAATATCCCCTCTCGGTTTCTTTTGGTGTAATTTCCGGGTTGAACCCGACGGCTTCGCACCAGAAAACCCGTTCTCCGTCGGTCAAGACCCAAAGTTTATCCCGCTTGTGTAACGGGATCTTTAATTCAATCATTCTCTTTTTTAAGGTTTTGCTTCCTCCGGGCGTGCGAACGGTGTCTCCCGGCTTTCGGGGACGCAAGATCATGGGCAGTGCCATCGGAATGAGACTGTCTTGATTGGTTTTGTCGCAGACCGTTTCGATCAATTTCAAAATTCTGCCGTCGGGCAAGACCGTTTCTTCTCCGGTAACGGAGATTTCCGGAAGAGGGGCTTTTTTTTCAGAAACGGTCAGAAGATTCTGTCCCAGATGCAGAAGGTATTTTCGGTCAAATTCTACCGTTCCCGTCTCCTTGTTCAAGAGCGCCAATCCTTGTTCGGTTTGTTCAAAGGAAAGTTGTTTGCCAAGCCGTCCGAAGGCTTGACGCAGAATTTCCGCCTGCTCTCCCTGGGGCAGTGCGCGGAACCGGTCGGCAGGCAGTCCTTCCGGATTTGCATCAAGAAACGCTTGCGCCCTCAGTTCGATCCCCTGCTGTTGCCGTTGTAATGACCGGGCGGTCTTGCAGAGGCTTCGGCGGACGTTTGGGTTGATCTGTTCCATTTCCGGCAGTAAACGGTGACGGATTCGGTTTCGGGTGTAGGACAGATCGCCGTTGCTTTGATCCAGCGCGTAAGGAACTTGGTTTTCGGCGCAGTATTTGAGAATATCTTCTTTCGTCGATTCGATCAGAGGACGGATCAGCGTCAGATCTCCTTCCCGGCGCTTGGGCAAAATTCCGCAAAGGCCTTTCGGGCCGGCACCGTGAAGCAGGTGCATCAACACCGTTTCGCATTGATCGTCTGCCGTGTGGGCGGTGGCAAGGTGGGTTGCTCCGGTGGTCTTTGCTAAGGAATGGAAAAATCCGTATCGGATCCGCCGTGCGGCAGATTCCACCGTTTCCCCCTTTTCCATTTCGTCCTTCACGCGGGCGCGGAACACGAAGCAGGGCAGGGAAAGATTCTTGCAATATTCGGTGACGAGGACCTCTTCTTCGTCGGATTCGGGACGGAGCCCGTGGTGAACGTGGGCAACGTAGAGCGGAAATTCC
>JAZNDV010000148.1:0-8772 GCA_045588285.1 Eubacteriales bacterium | reverse complement strand
TAAGTTCGGCGCCGCTAAAAATCCTACGCCTGCGGCTTGCATTTTTAGAGCCTCACTTAACTCTTAACTCTCCACTCTTTCGTATAGGTATTGATTATGAAACGCATCAAAGAATCTCTCGGAAACTGGCAGGGGTTGTCGAAGGAAGACCGCCGCCGGAAAGGGAAAGAATTTTTTATCGACAATTCCCTTTATTTGTTCCTTATTTCCGCCATCGTGGGGATCGTCATTTACGACCCCCGGTTTTTGTCCGTGCCGTCGCTGGTGAACATTCTGTCTCTCTCGGCGGCGAATCTTCCCATCGCTTTGGGCATCGCCGGGTGCATTATTCTGACCGGGACCGACCTTTCTGCCGGACGGGTGGTGGGGTTGGTCGCCTGCGTGTCCGCATCGCTGTTGCAGACGACCGGATACCCCAACAAAATGTTCCCCGATCTTCCCACCCTCCCCCTTTGGGCGGTGCTGGGAATCGTTCTTGTGCTGGGGGGCGCCGTGGGCTTGGTCAACGGATTTTGCGTGGCAAAGTTCAAACTGCACCCCTTCATCGTCACCCTCGCCACCCAGTTGATCCTGTTCGGCGTTTTGTTGATGTATCTGACGAACGGAAACAACAACGGACAATCTTTGTCTGGGCTGGATCCGTCCTATACGAATTTTATTACCGGAAGTTTTTTGAAGATCGGGACCACTGCCGTTCCAAACTACGTCTTTTATTCCCTCGGAATTACGGTGATCCTTTGGTTCGTGTGGAATAAGACTTCCTTCGGGAAAAATATGTTCGCCGTCGGTTCCAACCAAGAAGCCGCAAGGGTTTCCGGGGTCAACGTTACGGCGACGATTATTGGAGTTTTCGCCCTTGCGGGGGTGTTGTACGGTGTCACCGGCTTTATTGAGGCGGCGCGCATCGGCTCCAACAGTGCCGGTACGGGGGTAAATTACGAGCTGGACGCCATCGCCGCCTGTGTCATCGGGGGCGTTTCCTTCGTAGGGGGGATCGGCAAGATCCGAGGGGTCATTCTGGGCGTAGTCCTGCTCCGCATCATCTTCGTGGGGCTGACCTTTCTGAGCATCGACTCCAACCTGCAATACGTCATTAAAGGGTTCATTATCCTCGTCGCCTGCGCCATTGATATGCGCAAGTATTTGGTGAGAAAGTAAAAGGTTTAGGTTCTTTCTTTTCGGGAGAAAAGAAAGAACCTAAGAAAAGCCAAACCCGGCGGATTTTATCCGCCGGGACAGTTTGCCGATAGGATAAGGTCTCCTGCAGGAGACCTCTTTTTCTATATATTCGTATTTTGCTTAAACGATCGTTTTTCCGCGGAGAACCGTTTTCGTCGTTTTCAAAACTTCTGCCATTGCCAGCAATTCCTGCGGCGTGCAATCCCGCAATAAGTCATCGATGATCTTTGCCGAAACATGGGAAGATTTTTCCAAATTGCCGTAAAGCAGATCATCGGCAGAGACTTCCAGCGCATTTGCGATACTGACCAAGGTCTGCAAACTTAATTTTGTCGCCGCCCGTTCGATGTGGGAAATATTGGACGGTTCAATTCCGGACTTTTCCGCTAAAATTTCTTGCGTCCATTTCCTTGCCTTTCGTAATTCCCGGATTCGGCTGCCGATTATAGCATAGTCCAATTTCATGAAGATCCCTCTTTTTGTACTAAATTGTTCATATATTAGTATTGTATATCCTTTTCGGATATGTTAAAATAATACATATGTCCCATTCGGACTTATAATAATATTTTAACAAAGAAAGAGACGAACAATTTGTGACAACCGTTTTTTTTGGACATCGAGACACTCCCTACACCGTAAAAGAAAATTTGAAGCAAGTTATTTCAAACCTAATTAAAAAAGAAGACGTAGAAAACTTTCTCGTCGGAAATGAAGGAAATTTCGATCATTTGGTTCAAGAAGTTTTGAAAGAATTTTCTGCAAAAGATCCCACCGTCAAATATTCTATAGTGTTAGCCTATCTTCCCAAAGAAAACACTGCACAAAATCACGCAGAACAAACAATTTATCCGGAAGGAATGGAAACCGTCCCCCAACGGTTTGCCATTAGTAAGAGAAATTTATGGATACTTGAAAAAGCCGATGTTGCCGTATTTTATGTGACAGCCCCCATGGGAAATTCATATCACCTTATGCGAAAAGCTGAAGCAAAAGGAAAAAGAATCATCAATATTGCAGATTTTATATAAAAAGTTCCCGACATATGCGTAGTGTCCTTAAGGACACTACGCAACTAAGTTTGCCCTTGCGGGCAAGTGAAGTTTACTTCGTAAGTGAAGTTATCCTGCGGATAGTGAAGTTTTGCCTTCGGCAAAGTGGGCAAACTTAACTTCACTCGTGCGACAGCACGAACTTCACTGCAAAGCAACTTCACTTTCGCATAAGCGAAAACTTCACTAAATTTGCATTTGTGGCTACAAAAGCAGTGCTTGCAAAGAAAAGAGGACGAGGAGCTTTTACAACTCTTCGTCCTTTTCCTGTCGGTAGGTAACGTACTTTATTACATTTCAAAAACTGTCCTTAAGAACACTTGGGCTAGTGTCGGGAATGATTCGATTTTACTCTGCGATAACCTTCATATAAGCCTTTTTCCCGCGGCGGAAGACCTTTCCGTCGGTGAAGTCGGCTTTGGTGTAGATGGTTTTGTTGTCGGTGACTTTTTCTCCGTCCACCGAAACGCCCCCCTGGTCTACGGCACGGCGCGCTTCTGCGCGGGAAGGATTCAATCCTGCTTTGACCAAAACTCCAAGAATATCAATGGTTCCGTCGGTGAAATCATCGTCGGTCAGGGTGCAGGTGGGCATGTTGGCGCTGTCGCCCCCCTGGGAGAACAGAGCTTTGGCGGCGGCTTGGGCGTTGTTTGCTTCTTCTTCGCCGTGAACCAATTTGGTCAATTCGTATGCCAAAATTTCCTTGGCTTGGTTCAGCTGGCTGCCTTCCCAGGCGTCCATTTTGTCGATTTCTTCCAAGGGCAGGAAGGTCAGCATGCGGATACACTTCAAAACGTCCGCGTCTTCTACGTTCCGCCAATACTGGTAGAAATCGAAGGGGGAAGTTTTGTTGGGGTCAAGCCACACGGCGCCCTTTGCGGTCTTGCCCATCTTTTTGCCTTCGGAATTAAGCAGAAGCGTGATGGTCATGGCGTGCGCGTCCTTGCCCAGTTTGCGGCGGATCAGTTCCGTACCGCCCAGCATATTGGACCATTGGTCGTTTCCGCCGAATTGCAGATTGCAGTTATAATGCTGGTAGAGATAGTAGAAGTCGTAAGACTGCATGGGCATATAGTTAAATTCCAAAAAGGACAGCCCTTTTTCCATGCGTTGTTTGAAACATTCGGCGCGAAGCATGGTATTGACCGAGAAACAACCGCCGATATCCCGGATAAAATCAATATAGTTCAGATTCAGAAGCCAATCGGCGTTGTTGACCATTTGCGCTTTGCCTTCTCCGAATTCGATGAACCGTTCCATCTGCTTTTTGAAGCACGCGCAGTTGTGGTCGATCACTTCTTTGGTCATCATGGAACGCATGTCGGTCCGGCCGGAAGGGTCTCCGATCATAGCGGTTCCCCCGCCGATCAGGGCGATGGGGCGGTTTCCCGCCATCTGCAGGCGCTTCATCAGGCAGAGCGCCATAAAATGCCCCACGTGAAGGCTGTCCGCCGTGGGGTCAAATCCAATATAAAAGGTCGCCTTCCCGTTGTTGACAAGGTCGCGAATCTGCTCCTCATCGGTGGTCTGGGCAATCAGTCCCCGGGCGACGAGTTCTTCATAAATCTGCATGGTATTACTCCTATAAACATTCAATTTGTACTATTATATCATATTCTCCGGGAAAAATCAAGTCCCCGGCTGTTCTTTGCTAAAAGCCGTGTATTTTCCGTTTTTAATGATCTTTACCGACGCAGGCCGGGTGGTTTCCCCGTCGGTGGTCCAGGACATGGTTCCGGTGATGCCGTTGACGGTGATCTTGGTCATAGCGGAGATCATTTTTTTATTAAAATCTTCGTTATCCACGTTGTCGGGAGTGATTCCCGCCTTTTTCAAAGCCTCGGCGATGGCGTAAACGGCATCGTAAGCGTCGGCGGCGTAACGGTCGGGCACCGCGTCGTAGGCTTCCTGATAAGCCGAAACGAAATTCTGTATAAGCGCCGAGGGGTCGTCAAAAGCAAAGGATGTGGCGACCATCATTCCCTCCAGCATAGTGGGAGCGTCGGACCGCTCCAAAATTCCTTCCAATCCGCTGCTTCCGATGATTTTTACGGGAGAAGTGGCGCCGTCCCATTCGTAGGCTTTCAAAAACGCCGCAGCACCGGCAGGGGACATGGCGAGATAAATTATTTCCGGGACGTCGGACTGTAAGCCGGCGACAACGTCCGCAAGATCCGAAGGATCTTCCGCAGAGATCTGATAGGATTTTACCGTTTCGCCCCGGGACGAGAATGTGGAAACGAAAGATTCCATCTGCTCGTTCCCCCCAAAGGCGCTGTCGGACCAGATCACGGCGACCTTTGCGGCAAGCCGGTTATCGGCAATAAAATTGGCGGCTGTCGTTCCCAGCCGTGCATCGGAGAAGCAGACCCGGAATCCGTTTCCGGCAGTTCCCAGAACGCCGCTTCGGGAAGAAGTGGGAGAAAGGAAGAGAAGACCGTCCTTTGCCGCAACGGACGCTAACGCCTCCGTTTCGTCGGAAAATACGCCTCCCAGTAAAACTTTCATGTCGTTATCCATCAATTTGTCGTACAGCGTGACAGCGGTTTGCGCGTCGTCTTTGGAGTCCTGGAAGTTCAACACCAGCCGAAATCCGTTGACCCCTCCGGTGGCGTTGATCTCTTCCACGGCGATCTGTGCTCCCCGAGAGACCGAAAGCCCGTAATTTCCCCGCTCTTCCGTCAACGGTCCGATGCCGCCGATGACGAAGGGCTCCAGGGCAGAACTGTCAATGCCCACGAAGGGAGTTCTGTTACAGCCGGCAAAGGACAGGCACAGAAGCGCAAGAAGGGAAAGGGAGAGAATTTTTTTCATAAAAACACCTCAATTTTTCCGTAAAAAGGGAAGGATTTTCAAGATTCCTTTTGCACAAAGATCCGCCCCGATCAAAAATAAAAAATCTTTCCAAAGATAGGGCAGTGATACGGTGGCTGCCGCCAAAATAAACGGCTGACCGGTTTCGAAGCAGAACCATAAAACGCCCGAGAGGTGGCACAAGATCAGCCCCAGCGGCGCAAAAAGATAATAAGAAAACCGTTGTTTGAGCGGAGCGATTCCGCAAAACAACGCCAACGGCAAAAAACCGGTCAAAAATCCCCCGGTGGGTCCCAGCAGCACGGCAACGCCGCCCCGGAATCCGGAAAACAGAGGGATTCCAACAGCGCCCAAGGTCAACCACACCAGCAGGGAAACGGAACCGGAAGCCCACCCCAAAACTCTGCCGCACAGGGCAACGGCGAAGACCTGGAGCGTCAGGGGAATTCCGGAAGGGGTCGGAACCGAGAGTTGCGACAGAATTCCCAACAATCCGGCAAACAGAGCAACGAATACTACGCGCCGGGTCTTACTCATGGATCCGCACGCTCACTTCCCCGCCGGACAGCACGGTCTTTCTGCCATTGGGCAAACGGACGATCAATCCGGCATGATCGTCGATCCCCAGCACCAGGGCAGTCCCGTCGAAGGCGCCGGTAGGCGAAGTGACGCATTTTCCGATCAAAATCGACCTGCTTCGGTATTCTTTCAGGATTTCGGCGCGGTCTTCGGTCATTGCCCGGTAAAATTCGTTGAGAAAAGCGGCGGCAAGGCGGGGGCGCGCCTCATGGTCGTAAAAATCCAAAAGAGATCCGGCGATTCCGGACAAGTCTTTGGGAAATCCTTCCGGGGGCGTAAAAACGTTAAATCCGATTCCGCAAACGGCGTATTCTAAAATTCCGGAGTTCGGATCCGTGTAGGATTCGGCGAGGATCCCGCACACTTTCCGTTCATTATAATAAAGATCGTTGACCCATTTGATGCCCACGTTCCGCCCAAGTGCCGACTGGATTGCCCGGGCGGCGGCGACGGCGGCGACGGTGGTAAGAAATACTCCTTCCGCCGCAGGACAGTGGGGGCGCAGCAATACCGAAAGATACAGTCCCGTTCCTTTGGGAGAATGGAAGGAACGGTGGAGCCGTCCCCTGCCCTTAGTCTGCCGATCGGCAATCAACACGGTTCCTGCCGGTTCCCCTGCTTCTGCCAATGCCTTTACGTCGGCGTTGGTCGAGCCGGTCTCGTCCGTCATCATGACCCGATACGGGCAGGTCAGCAACGACTGTACCGCCTTTGCGGTAAGTCCGTCTTCCATGGCAATTCTCCCTTCCTTATTCTGCATGTTTTATTGTACCACAAAACCGCCGGGATGTCAATGACAAACTGCAAAAATGCCCGGAAGAAACTCTCCCGGGCATTTCAGACTCAGCGTTTGAAATCAATCGAAGTCTTTTTCCGCACTCAACTTTTGCAGGGCGACCTTGTTGGGAACGATGTGCTTCTCAACTGCGGTATTGATGGTGCCTGCATATTTATTGATCAGGGAAGTGACGGACAAGATGAGCAGTTTATCTCCGATACTCGTCCAAATTCCGTCGATGCCGTCGTTGGGCCAGTAAGAATACTGAAGGACAGCATTGGGACGGACCAGCATTTCCAGATCCAGTTCGGATTCAAAATAGGTATCGCTGTAAAACTTGAGGACGTCTTCGTAGGTCTCAACGTTTTCCAGCCCTTCAAACAGATCTGCAATCAGGAAAGCGGAATGGGTGACGTTTTGAGCGAAAACGGGAATCGCGATGGAACAAACGTCTTCATAGAAACCGGACAGAACGTTTGCTTCCTTCCCTGCCCAACAGGTCAGCCCCAGGGAGATCTTGCTGTCTCCGACGACGACGTAGTCGAACAGGTCCACGTCACGGGTCATTGCCATGGTGCACAGCCCTTCGTTGAAGGGTTTGTAGGTTCCCCAGCCGTCGCCGGTGAGTTGGTATCTGCCGTTGTTGAAGCACTTGGAGTTTTTGGAAAGGGTGTTGCGAAGCCAGGTAAGGGCTTCTTCCGCTTCGTTCGTTTTTACGTTGTTCGACCATTCCACCGTTCCGTCTTCGTTGATCTTGTCAATGGAGACCAACTGCATTCCGGTAGAAAGGAAGGTGGAGCGGACCATGTGTTCCACCCGGGCGTTCATGCCCCAAATGCCGGAGGCTTCGTCGGTGGTTTTGGTGATAACGTCCAGCATTGCGTCACGGTCCCATTCCTCTTTTTCCCAGTATTCCTGAGGATCGGTAGCACCGTAAGCTTGAATCAGACCCTTGTTATAAACGACTTGATAATAGGGAAGGGGGGTGTAGTCCACCCAAAGTGCGGGAGAAACGCCGTAGAACGTTCCGTTTGCCATCATGGTTTCCCGGGCGGTAATGTTTCCCCATTTTTCCATATTCCAGAAGTCAATGATGTTATCGACCGTCAAAAGATCCTGCATCAGCGAAGAATCTCCGCCGGTTCCGATACATCTGCGCAACATGGCGTTCATATAGGCGAAAATGATATCTCCGCCGTCTTCCGTAAACTGCGCCGCCTGCATGTGGGTTACGAAATCGTAATCGTAACCGAACTGTCTGAACTCGAAGGTACAGCCGTACAATTCTTTTATTTCAGAGAGCCGATTTGCGACCTGCAGCCCCATTTTGGAGTCTTGCGCATAACCAAAGGGGTTTTCTACCGCTTCGTGTTGGACGATGACGTAGTTTTTGCCGGAAGTTTCGTTAACGGGACGGGTCGGCATGACGAATCCTTCGTCACCGTCCGGAGTCTCGTCTGTCGGTTCTCCGCCGCCGCCGCAGGCAGCAAAGGAAAAGACCATCAGAAGAGCGAGGAGCAGGGATAACGATCTTCTTGCGATTTTCATAATGGACACCTCTTTCAAGTATATAGGGTTGACAGAATGCGGGGGTCTTTTTATTTCAAACCGTTGAAATTTGTCTTACTCCCCTTAGAGGGGCTGTTTTTTCAAAATACCCGGAAGAAGATCTCCCGGGTATTTCAAATTCAACGTGTGAAATTAATCGAAGTCTTTTTCTGCACTCAATTTCTGCAGCGCAACTTTGTTGGGAACGATGTGTTTCTCAACTGCGGTATCGATAGTGCCTGCATATTTGTTGATCAGAGAATTGACGGACAGAACCAGCAACTTATCTCCGATACTCGTCCAAATGCCGTCGATACCGTCGTTGATCCAGTAAGAATACTGAAGGGTCGCATCGGGACGGACCAGCATTTCCAGATCCACGTCGGATTCGAAGTAAGTATTGCTGTAATAGTCGAGAACGTCTTCGTAGGTCTCAACATCTTCCAGACCTTCAAACAGATCGGCAATCAGGAAAGCGGAATGGGTGATGTTCTGAGCAAAGACGGGAATCGCAATGGAGTAAACGTGTTCGTAGTAACCGGACAGCACGTTTGCTTCTTTTCCTGCCCAGCAGGTCAGACCGAAGGAGATCTTGCTGTCGCCGACGACGACGTAGTCGAACAGGTCGACGGGACGGGTCATTGCCATCGCGCACAGACCTTCGTTGAAGGATTTGTACGTTGCCCAGCCGATTCCGGTCAAGTTATAGGCACCGTTGTTGAAGCACTTGGAATTCTTGGTCAGAGTGGTCTTCAGCCAGTTGAGGGCTTCTGCCGCTTCGGTGGTTTGTACGTTGTTCGACCATTCCACCGTTCCGTCTTC
>JAZNDV010000147.1:0-7202 GCA_045588285.1 Eubacteriales bacterium | reverse complement strand
TTTCTCGTTCCTGCCATAATATTCCTCAAACAGAAAAAGAGTTATAGTGAATCGTCGTAAATTCATTATAACTCTTTTTTGTGTCCTATGTTTTACATTGGTCGAACATTTTATCGAACAAAAATTCGAATATTACCAGGTCGGCAGGTCTACCGGCATGGTAGCGTAGGCGTTCAGGTTGGTTTTCGCCGTGTGCCCTGCCAAATATTCGTAATACCCTTGGGCGGCACTCATTGCACCGTTATCTCCGCAAAGTTCGGGGCGAGGGAGATATAATTCGATGCCGTTCTTTTCACATTCCGCCGTCATCATTTCCCGTAGATTTCGGTTTGCGGAAACACCCCCCGCAAGGACCAACCGTCCCGTGGTGTTTTTTGCCGCAAGAACGCTTTTTTCGGTCAAAACCGAACAAACGGCCTTGGTGAAAGAAGCCGCCAGATCCGGGGCGTTGATCTCTTCTCCCCGCTGTTTTGCAGTATGGGAGTAGTTGACTACGGCAGTCTTTACCCCCGAAAAACTGAAATCGTAAGGCGCGTCTTTGAAATGTACTTGGGGAAACACGATAGCGTCGGGATTTCCGGTTTCTGCCGCCTTTTGGATCTTCGGACCGCCGGGATACCCCAAATTCAGAATCCGGGCGGATTTGTCAAAGGCTTCTCCCGCCGCGTCGTCTCTGGTTTTGCCTAAAATTTCATAATCCGTATAGGATTTTACGTGGACGATATGGCTGTGTCCTCCCGAAGCGATCAACGCTGTAAAGGGCGGTTTTAAGTCGGGGTGGGACAGGTAGTTCGATGCCACGTGCCCTCTTAAATGATGCACCGGAATCAACGGAATCCCTAAGGTGAAGGCAAGACTTTTTGCGTAGTTCACTCCCACCAGCAGCGCGCCGATCAGTCCCGGAGCGTAGGTCACCGCAATGGCATCGGGAATCTCTCCTTGCAAGGTTCGCTCCACCAAGGGTTCGATGGCTTCAATGTGGCATCTGGAAGCAATTTCCGGTACCACTCCGCCGTAGCGTTCGTGAATGGGAATTTGAGATACCACTTCGTTTCGTATTATCTTACGTCCGTCTTCCACCAATGCGGCGGCGGTTTCGTCGCAAGAACTTTCAATGGCTAAAATTTTCATGATATGATCCTTCGTTTTATGTTCTGTCTATGATGATAACACATTTTTTTGAATTTGTCAACATTCAACACGTTATGTTACGGAAAGCACGGTTTTCAGACGGTGGGGAAGGATATCAGCGCCGAAAGTTATTTTGCCGGATTGTCCGAGGTGGACCAACAGGCTGCCCTGAAGCTGGGGCAAGGGCTCCGGGAACTGGAGACAAATCGGAAGGTTGCTTTGGTTCAGGAAGCGATCGAAAAAGCAAAAATTGAGCGGGCGATTCAGTATAAGAACGCTCCTGTCAATCAGAAAATAGTCTCTTTAGTGGAAAAAGGGTACGACTATTTGACGAACCAAAATAAAGAGGATAATATCACTCTTGGAACTGTTTCCAACGAAACTGCTGAAGAGATCAAGCGCCTCACTAAAATCAACGTTGAAGGTTTTAAGGTGGTTGTGGAAGCTCGACAGATTGCTCACATATTAAAAAGGCATGGAGAAGATGGAAAAGCAGATTCTTCAATGAAAGACCCTTCCGATATTGCCAAGATGGAATATGTTCTTGAAAATCCAGATAGCATTAGTAAAGCAGGAAAGACAAATGCATACTGGAGCAATGTGAATGGAAGAAATAAAACCGCCGACACGGTTCTCTATGAGAAAAGTATCGGCGAAAAATCATATTACGTTGTGCAGGCGGTTCCTGACATAAAATCAAGAACGCTCTATGTGGTAAGTGCCTTTATAGGTAAACCAGGGTATAAAAAAGAAGCCTCACAGCTCACTGATGCAAATATCCCCAGCGTAACGTCCAAAAACGATTCTGTAAGTGCTTCTAATAGTATTATAGCACAAAATTCGGAAATTGTCAAGGGTAAAGTTTTCTATGACGAGCGGATCAACCTGGAGGATCTGACGGAGAAGCAACGGGACGAGATCGCATTTGCGGGTACCGTGATCGCCGCTATCGGGAACACGGTGCATTTTTACAATTCTCAATACGCTCCCAAGGATTCGAGAGAAGCGAGAACCAACGGCTGGTATGATCCTTCCGACGGCAGTATTCATCTGGATATTGCCAAGATCGAGAACGGGGAAAGGTCCGTCCTGTTTACCCTTTCCCACGAACTTGTGCACTTCATCGAGGACTGGTCTGCGGTAAAATACGAGACGTTTGCGAATTTCTTACTGAAGAACTATGCCGAACACGGTGTTGCTACGGATCAACTGGTTCGCGAGAAGATGGCGGAACTGAATACAACCGACTACGACTACGCCATGAGCGAGGTGGTCGCCGACGCCTGTGAGCGTATGCTGTTGGACAGTAACGCCGCCCAAAAGTTGGCAGAACTGAATAAGACCGACAAGGGGTTGGCGCAGAAGATCAAGGATTTCTTTGACAACGTTCTGAAGCGGATCCGAAATGCCTACGCCAATTACAAGGGCAGAACCGAAGCGCAGTATCTGCAGAAGATGGACGACGTTCTTTCCGAATTCCATGAAATGTTTGCCGAGGCTCTTGCCGACGCCGCCCGGAATTACCAGGACGCCGATGGAAAACTTGGGGATTCCGAAGTTCGGGAGCAGGCGAAAAAATACCCCCTTGCAAAAAAGAAAAAATCGTGGTATAATCAATATACGACCGTTGCTCTTCAATGGGCGCACAGTGATAGAACAAAGCCGGGAGATAGAAAGGTTGTATATGAAGCCGGTAAAGGATATCATCTAATTGAAGCCATGGAAGATGGTTACTTTGAAGTGTTTACCGGAAGCTACGAGGAGGTAGAGAGATATGACAGCACTTACAGATCATCAGTTGAAACATTTTATGGGAATATTGAAGCACTTTCGAATGACGAAAGAGGAAATATTCGCAATTTGCGATATGACCGTAACGGAAGACATGATGTGGGACATGGTGAATCAATTCCGGGAGGACATGACGCATCAAGAAGCGATGAACATTTGCGGTCAAGTAATCAAGGAAAATCTTCCTTTATTGAAAAGGATCAAGCAAAAGAACAACGAAAATTAAACTCCACCCGTGAGATCCTTGCCAACGTAGATCTGAAGACTGCGGATCTTTCCAAGCGCGGGGGAGACCAACTGGCAGCGCATTTGAAAGATTACCAGGAAAAGGAAAGGGAATTGAAGGAGCACGAGGCAAAAGTGCGAAGCCTTTCCGAGAAAATTCTGAAAATGCGGCACGACCGAGAAAAGGGAAAACCCTACGTTTCTTCCGAAATGGACGCACTTCTGACAGAACGGAACCGGGAAACCATTTTGGCAAGCCAAGTGAGACGCTCCATGCAACTCATTACAACGGCGCCGGTGGTGAAAGATTTTGTTCAGCGGGAAAAACTGACCGCCTGGCGGCAGAATCGAGACGAGATCGAACGGGGAAAGATGGAACGGGTGCGAGTGACCGAGATTCGTAAGTCTGGTTTCGAAGAACAGGCGAAAAAAGCAAGGGAAATAACTCGTAACGTAGTCAAACTCAGAGTGGAGAAAGTCGAACGAAACCAATACGCAAAAAGGAGCAAGCCGAGAGGCTTGCTCCTTTGGTGATCCACTGGGGATTCGAACCCCAGACCCCTTGATTAAAAGTCAAGTGCTCTACCGACTGAGCTAGTGGATCAATTTCAGTTACCGAAACATTATATCAAATTTTATTGTCTTTGTCAAGTCTCAATGTGTAAACTTTTTGAAAACAATGTTTATCTTTCTTCTGCCGTCAAATCGCAGACCGTCGCCCCCACGCAGGCAACGATCTCCTCACTCTTGATTAACAACTGACAACCCTTGACTCCGGCGCTTACGGTGATTTTTTCAAAATCCCGGCAGGTTCGGTCAATGTAGGTGGGAAACTTCTTCTTCATTCCCAGGGGAGAGCAAGCCCCCCGGACGTAACCGGTCAATCCCGGCAGATCCTTTACGTGCAAAGGCTCGATCTTCTTATTTCCGGTGATTTTTGCAGCTTTTTTCAGATCGATTTCCCGGTCTGCCGGAATACAAAATACTGCAGGTCCGGTTTTGTCGCCCTTCGTTACGATGGTCTTAAAGCATTGTTTTGCCGGAAGTCCGATCTGCTGCGCAATATGAACTCCGCTTAAATCGGTTTCATCGGGAATATATTCCTTCGGCTCGTATGAGATCTTTGCTTTATCCAGCATTCGCATAGCGTTGGTCTTGTTCATCATTTTATTCCTTTCCCCTTATAACTTCAATTTTTCCGCGATCGTGATCATTTTTTCGGGGGAGACTTTCAATACCTTACGGTCGTAGGACAAAAGTCCGTTGGTTTCGTCTTCTACGTCGGAAACTTGGGTGTAGACCGCCCCGCACAATCCTTGGTCGACGGCAGGAATAATTTCGTTCTCATACAATTCGACCAATGCGTCTTCAAATTTCTCCCGATCTTCAAAAAACCGGTAGCCGTAAGGTTTTCCGGGGTGAAAGACGTGGCCTTTCGGCTGATAGGAATAGCCCCCGAATTCCGACAATACCACCGGATTATCGCCCGGCTTGATCTTTATCGGTTTGAAATATACGTGAAGGCTTTCCACGTCGCTTTTCGCTCCCTTGAACCACCCGGAAGCGGTATCGATAAAGCGGGAGGCGTCGAGTGCTTTCAGTTTTTCATACATTTCCCCGCTGTTGAACTGTCCCCACCCCTCGTTAAAGACTGTCCAATAGCAAATGCAGGGATGATTGTATAGTTGTTTTACCGTGGTGTTCATTCCCTCTTCAAAGCATTTTCGGGTTGCCTTGTCCCGATGAAGCCACTTGTCCGGCAACGTTTTAATTCCTGCCGTCGGCAGCGCCGTGTCCCGGAAAAAGGAATAATTACCGTTGTTGACCATGTCTTGAAATACGATCATTCCCAAGCGGTCACATTCGCAGTAGAAATACTCCGGTTCTACCTTGATATGCTTGCGAAGAGTATTGAACCCCAATCGCTTCATTTCAACAATATCTTTGGTGTAATTTTCGGGAGTTGCGGGGGTGTAAATGCCGTCGCTGTAATACCCTTGGTCCAAAAGTCCGTGGAAAAAGTACGGTTTTCCGTTGAGACAGAGCCGGGGAAGACCGTCCACCTTTTTAATTTCCAAAGTTCGTAGGGCGAAATAGGAGGAAATTTCATCTTCTCCCGCTTTAACGTTAAATTCATACAGATAGGGATCTTCCGGAGACCATAGCCGGGGACGTTCGATCTCCAAACGGGCTGTCGAATTTTCCAGTTTAGAGGATATCTCACCCTCGGGAGTTTGAACGGTTACCGTTCCGTCGGTTGCACCGTCCACCGTAATTTTTACAAAATCAGCTCCGGTCTCGATTTTCAGAGAACGGATATATTCCTTCGGCACGCTCTCCAGCCAAACGGTCTGCCATATTCCGGTGACGGGTGTGTACCACATTCCGCCCCGCTTTTCCCGTTGCTTTCCGTAAGGGAGAATATGGGATTCCAAATCGTCGATGCAGCCAACGGTCAGTTCGTTTTCTTCTTGTAAAAAGTCTGTAATATCAAAGGAAAAAGCGTCGTAACCCCCTACGTGGGTCCCCACCTCGTGACCGTTCAGAATCACCGCCGTGGTCTGGTCTGCCGCTCCGAAGTGCAATAGTACCCTGTCCTTGACAAAACCTTCCGGCAGAGAAAAGGTTCGTCTGTATTTTACTCCCGGAAATTTTCCTAACCGCCGTCCAATCCCCGATAACGCAGATTCCGGGGGAAAGGGAATCAAAATCGTCTCTTTTTCACCGTCATTTGCATAAAAATCCCACGTTCCGTTCAAGCAGAAAAAGGAATTCCGCTTCATTTGAGGGCGGGGATAGATATTCCACGGTTGTCCGGATAGCGTTTCCCCTTCTGCAGTATACAGGGTAACGAAAGATTCTTGCTTCACTTATTTTCCCTTCTTTCTCATGGATAAAAGCAGAGGGATCAGATATGCTCCCAACAGAACTGCAACGCCCAACGCCGCCAAAAAAATATTTTCGTTCGGAACAAAAGAAGTGGTGCCGTCGTCGTTGACGACGGTTTCGGCGTTCTTTAATACCGCAGATCCGATGGCAGGTCCGATGATTCCCGGAATCAATACCTGTCCTGCAATGCGTAAACCCTGGAACATTCCAGACCGGTTTTCCGGAGTGTAATCCCGGATTACCGCTCCGAAGACTGCCATACCCGACAAATATCCGCACATCATCAAAAGAGATCCGAGAAATACCAACCCCGTCCCTCGGAAGAAGAACAGAAAGACGTATCCCGCTCCTAAGAGAGCAAGGGAAGGAAATACGGATTTTTTGAACCCGATTTTATCGTAGACCCGTCCCCACAACGCCGTAAACACCGCTGCCAAAAGAATGGCGGGAGCCATAATCAGAACGTAATTTTCCATCTTGAGAGAAACGGTATAATACAAGATCAGATAGGGCATAAAGATTTGAATGGAAATGCCAAAAATTGCAAAACCACCGAGGCAGAGATATAGATTTTTGTTTTTCTTAATGACCGAAGGGCGGAATCCGTAAAAAATGTTCTTGAAATAATTCTGATTTCCCCCCGTTTGGATCTCCGGGTCTTTGATAAGGAAAAAGCCCAGAATCCCGATTAAAATAACCGCAATTCCGATGATCAGAAAAACCGCCGTCCAACTCCCCGGCTGATTCAGGTCAAACCCCATAAACCCGCCGAAGACCGCCAAAATCGCCACCAAAGGCATCATGGCGTTAATACCCTCAATCCTGCCGCGCGTGCTTTCATCACCCATATCCGTCAGCCAGGCGTTAAAGGCCGCGTCGTTGGCGGTAGGACCAAAGAAGGTCATCAGACAGTCCAGCGTAATCGTCAGCGTCACGCCCAGGCTCATGGCCTGCGTCGCCGTTTCGCAAAGAGGCGTAAGCACGTCCATGCGCACCAGCGAAAAGCCAAGGATCGATACGCCCCAGACCATATAGCCGCCGCAGACAAACACCTTTCTTTTGCCCACACGGTCGGAAAGCGCGCCCATCAGCAGCGTGGTCGCCGTGGCCGTCACAGCGCTGAGCGCCACCATCAGCGAAATATCCGCCGCCGAGGCGTTGAACAT
>JAZNDV010000146.1:0-5433 GCA_045588285.1 Eubacteriales bacterium | reverse complement strand
GACGGATACAACACAGAACAGCGTGATATCCAAGAGCAGATACCGAAACTCCAAGCAGAGATACAAGAACTGAAAGCGGCAGCCACTAATGTAGATAAGTTCGTTGATATCGCTTATAAGTACACCGACCTGCAAGAGTTGACACCCGAAGTGCTTCGAACTTTTATTGCAAAAGTGGTAATCCACGAACGCAGTGATAAATGGTCGAAATCCGCCGAGCAACAAATCGATATTTATTTCCGATATATCGGCAACCTAACCGTGCAACCCGTAGAACAAGTGGGATAAAAGGAAAGGACGGACAGCCGAAACTGTCCGTCCTTCTCCCAAGACACCGCCTTACGCTGAAACATCCTTATGAGAAACAGCGTAAACCGTGTTCTTCTTTCTTTTCAGAAGAAAAGAAAAAAGAACCAAAAAAGAAAAGCCGAATTCGGCACAATCCTTGTGCCGGGGAAAAATAGATTAAAAAGCAAAACAGGGTGTCGGTCTTCACAGAACCGACACCCTCAATTTGTGCAAAAAAATAGATGAAAACGACTTACGTTTCGACAAAAAATATGATATAATAATTAACGTTCTGACCTATACGGCAGGCGGTTAAACTCCTTGTCCTCTTCTTAAAATGGGGGAATTCGTATGGTTACATACGATTTTTTAGCCGCATTTACGACGTTGATCGTCAACTGTCATCTCTCTTGCTATCTCTGTAGCAAAAAATCGGAAGAAATTGATAGAAAATATGGAAATTAGTCTAATGAAAAAGGTGCCGATTTCGGCACCTTTTTCAATTTATTTACACTAAAATGGGTTGCAGTTGTTTGCCTTGCAGGGCGGCGGCGACGGCGGCGGGGATGGATTCCATGTTTGCCACCAGGGAAGCCTCTTTTTTTACGGGGTCGTCTTGCCCGAAGGGGACGAAGAAGTACCCTTTGGTGTTTAAGAGGGTGCCGATGTTTTTGGCGTTTCCGGTCAGCCCGTCGTTGGTGGAGACGGCGACCAGCACCGGGCGGGCGTTACGAAGGTGGGCTTTTGCCGCCAAGGTTACGGGGGTATCGGACACACCGTTTGCCAATTTTGCCAAGGTGTTTCCGGTACAGGGGGCGATGACCAACAGGTCCAGCAATTTTTTCGGTCCGATGGGTTCGGCACCGGAAATGGTATGGATAATGGGGCGTTTGCAGATATCTTCAATGGCGGTGCGGAATTCTTCCGCCCTGCCGAATCGGGTATCGGTTTGATAAGAATTAAAAGACATGATCGGCATCAGCTGATATTGCTCTGCCAGTTGTTGAATCACCGGCAAGATTCTGCGAAAAGTACAGAACGATCCGCAAAGGGCAAAGCCGACGGTTTTGCGTTCCAAGGGAAGTGCACTTCCTTTCTGTTAAAGGTTTTGTAATAGGTCAATCACGGTTTTTGCCAAATCTTCCCCCGCCGTGACCGGGGCAACCTTTCCGGGAAGTGCCGGACCGTCAATGACGGTGCGATGCAATTCTGCGGCGGCGGTACGGTCAATTCCCCCGGGAGCAGACGCCAGTTCCAAAAACACGCTGTCCGGCGCGGAAGTTTCCAAGATCTCTTGAGTCAAAAGGACGCGGGGGACGGTATTGATGATTCCTTGATATCCTTGCAGATCAATATTCGTTATGTCCATCGCACCAAAGCCGTGCATCAACGCATCGACCCGATCCTTTTGTTTGCGGGCGACTACCGTAACCTTTGCCCCCAAAGACGACAAGACCGCCGATAGCCGCTTCCCGATGGCTCCGTAGCCTACCACGAGGCAGTTTGATCCGAACACGGCGCGGTCGGTGTTTTGAATCAACAGAGAAACCGCCCCTTCCACGGTAGTAACGGCGTTGCGGAGTTTCAAATCTTCCCGCAGGGACAAGTCGGTATAGTTGGAGAAGGGGTTGTCGGAAATGGGTCCGCCGATGACCGGAAGATCCGTGGAAATTCCCAATTCTTGAATCAATTCCGGCAAGGCGGGGGGATTCTCAATCAACGGGGCGTTGAGCCGTCCGTTTTTCAGACAGGGAAAGGGCAAAACCAAGGCAGAAACCGATTTCATATCAATGGGGTTCTGATCGGTCAGGGCATAAGAAACAACGGAATATCCTTGATTTTTCATATATTCAAGGGCAGAAAGGGTGCGTTTATCCCCTCCTGCAAAAAGAATCGTCTGCATAACGTACCTCCCGAAAAGGTCTGTTCCATCTTATGAAAATTTCCTACGTTTTGTGCCGGAAAAAAAGACAGAGAATCGTTACAATTCTCTGTCTTTCGTATTTGTTTTTTTAATCGTCCTTTTCTACGGTAATATTCACGCTTCCGCTGGTAGTTTCAATTTCGCACAGTCCGCCGTGGGGCACCGAGTCGGGAACGTGCACCGATCCGCTGGAAGATCTGACGTTGAACACCTTGTCACTACAAAGCGTCCCCCGCACCGATCCGCTGGTCAATTTCAAAGAAAGAGCCTCGGCATCGCATTGGTCCAGCCGCAAACTTCCGCTGGTCAGCTTTGCGTCTAACCGTCCTTTGGAGATCACGTCAGACAAAGAGATCCGCCCGCTGGTCTGCTCAAAGATACAGCCTTCCTGCACCGTTGCATCTTCCACTTCAATCGTTCCGCTGGTACCTTTCAGGGTGAGGCGGCTGCAAGAAATGTCTTCCGCTTTCAGCCGTCCGCTGGTTACTTTTCCGTTTATTTCCGAAACGGAAACCCCTTGTACGAAGGCACTGCCGGAAGTAATGGAAATATTTAGTTTCGTCGTTGCATCTCCCAGATACTTAACGTCTCCGGAAGAGGACTTGATTTCTGCCCGGTCAAAGACAATGCCCGACGCCACCAAAAGGTCCGTACTATGGGATTGGACGGTCAGTTTTTCATATTCCTTTTCCGGAAGAGAGACTTTCACCGTCGGTGTTTTGAAGGGAAAGAACGTGATCCGCTCGTACCATTTCCGCAGATCGGTCCGCCAAAGTTTCAGAACCCCGTCCTCCACCGCCACCGTGTAATAAACCTTTTTCGTCGCGGGGCTTGCGACGGAACAGACGCCGTCAGTTGCAGGCAGAATTTCCAGATCCGCGCCCCAAACCTCTGCTTGGATCGAGGTGAACGGCTCGGTAACGGTATCTACTTTCATACTCACCGGGGGATCCGAAGGATTTTCTTCGGGAGAAGACCGCAACAAATACAAACCTAACGCCATGATCATCACACCTCCAAGCATAATCGAAATGCCCGTAATCAACGTAGAGATAACGCCTTTCATACCGCACCTTCCTTTCGCAAGATCATAGCAACCAGTCCGCGGAAGATCAGCTTGGTCAATTTGCTCATACCAAGGGCGGCATATTTACACCCGACGCCCCAAAGGACGGTCAGTCCGATCAAAACCACTCCGGAACCGAAGACCAAAAGTCCGTTCCCGAACCCTTCCGCGAAAAAGAGCGCCGTTCCCGCAACGTGCAACGTTCCGCCGGTCACTCCGAGAACCACGTTTACGGCGTATAGGGAAACGACCACTGCCCACAGCGAAATTATAATTGAAAACGCCACCGCCCACAGAATCAGCAGAAAGGGAGACAAAAACCCTACGGCCCAGGGATTGCGAAGAACGTACCGGGGATTCCCATCGGCAACGTCCTTTTCCGGTTCCGGTTCTTCCCTGGTCGCTCCTTGCGAAAGGATCTGTTCGGCGATCTTGGACAGATCCCCCATATTTGCCACCGCTTCCCGCTCGCTCATGCCGTCTTCCATGCGGTCGTCGATCATTTCTCCGTAGAAATCCAAAGAACGGTCAAGATCCCCTTGGGGCAACGACGACAATCGGGCGCGAAGTTGCGATAAAAATTCAGTTTTCGTCATCGGGACCGTCCTCCTTGACAATAAATTGATGAATGGCTTCCAACTCTTTCCACTCTTCAGGGAAAGCCGCCAATTTCGCCCGCCCGGAAGGGGTGATTCCATAATATTTCCGCAACCGCCCCTGATGTTCCTCGGTGCGAACGGTCAAAAGATCCGATTCTTCCAGCCGACGCAAAATGGGATAGAGCGTGGATTCGGACATCATCACGTAAGGCTTCATATCCTTGATCATCTGATATCCGTAGGAATCTTTGTCCTTGATGGCGGCAAGCACGCACAATTCCAGCAACCCTCGTTTTAATTGAATGTCCATATAATACCTCTTTTCACATAATACTATATCACACATAGTATTGATTGTCAAGAGGGAGCGGGGATATTTTTCAAAAAAGACCAATTCCATCTAAATTTCGTTTTTCTTTCTTGACAGATTGCCAATTTTGTGCTATACTGATTTTGCGACATAACTCTATACTTTTTGTGCAGTATAAGTATGTATTTTTATCTATGGTAAAAATGCATGCTCTCTTTTCTCATACTTGTACTGTACGAGGAGTTGTGTCGCAGCAATCGGAGTTTGCGTTTTTCGGTGCGTAGCTTCGGCTGCGCACTTTTTATTTTTAGGAGGAAACAAAATGAGTCAAAAAAAATCAATCTTTAGACGCTGGTGGTTCTGGCTGATTATCGGAGTTGTACTGCTAAGCTTAATAATCGGGGGAACGCCCGATAATTCCACGCCAGACAACACAAACAATTCTGAAGTTTCAAATTCTGAAATAACTTCGGATACAGTATCTAATGTGAACACCATAACCGATAAAATGACAGATTCTCAGTCATCAAAAACTGAAACTACAGATACCTTTACATCGTCAAGCACGTCTACGCAAAAACCCGCAAGCACTTCAATGAAGCCGGCTTCTTCCAGTACGGGAACTACTTCGGACACTTCCGACAGTAACACTCCACAAAATTCCGCAGGTTCTTCCAGCGGAAGCTCCGTAACAATCCCCGACCACGAAGAAACCGGAGAAAATTTAGTTTGGGTTCCAACGAACGGCGGAAAAAAATACCACAAAAAATCCACTTGCAGCAGCATGATAGACCCCATTCGAGTAACAAAGGATACCGCCATTGCAAACGGATATACTGCTTGTAAAAGATGTTATGGTTAATAAAGGCAATATATGAAATTCGGATTCCGCAAGCCGTCCCTGAAACGCTCCCTAAAAGCAAGAACCACCGGAAGGGCGAAAAGGGCGTTCAAAAAAGCCGTCATTCCCGGATATGGCAAGAAGGGTGCCGGGTGGGTGAAAAATCCTCGAAAGGCAGCCTATAACAAAATTTACAAAAAGACAACGCTTAGTTTTTGGAAGTTGTTCAAATAAAATAGAAGAAAACTCCCACCCAAAATAATTTCGGGTGGGAGTTCCTCATTTCCTTTATTCTTGATAAAAAGCGGAAGACAGCAACGTATCTCCGTAGGCGAAGTCGTAGGACGCGGCGGCGAAAACGCCCCCCTGCTGGTCGAACAGCACGTCACACCGGACGATACCGCC
>JAZNDV010000145.1:0-6243 GCA_045588285.1 Eubacteriales bacterium | reverse complement strand
ATGGCTACGATCCGACTTTCGCTGCCGGTATCTTGAATATGGTATTTCAAACCGTCGGTTTGATGGCGGTATTTAATGCGAAGATTGCGGACACCAACGACGTTGTCGTTTGCGGCCGTTTAGCGGAAGCTCCCCATTGCATGGAGACCTTAGAGGGAATCCGCGCATTGCACGGAGTTAATTTTATCATTCCGGAAAATGCGGAATTTGCAACGGCACTCGGTGCCGCGCTCTCTGCAAATGAATAATATCTGAAAAAACTTTTTCATAAAATAGAGCAGATTCGGGAAGGAGTTTGCTCTATGAAACGGTTTTCGGTTCGTTTTCTTTTGTTTGTTTCCACCGCCTTGTTTGTGTTGTTTCTCGGTTCCCCCGATACGGTACAGCGAACTGCTCACGAAAGCGTTTTGTTTTGTGCTTCGGTTTTGATTCCGTCCCTCTTCCCGGGATTCGTTCTTTCGGATTTGATTATCCGCTTCTCTTCCGGTAGACGACAAAAATCCGGTGGGTTGTTTTTTCGCATTTTTCGATTACCCTCTGCCTGTATTCGTTGCTGGATTATCGGACTGCTTTCCGGATTCCCTGCAGCGGCAGACTGTACCGCACAGATGGTTTTATCCGGAGAGATTTCAAAGGAGGATGGAGAACGGTCGTTGGCGTTTACCAACAATCCCGGCATCGTATTCGTCCTTTGCGCCGTGGGAAGCGGACTCTTCGGTCGGTTTTCCGTGGGCGTTTATCTTTGGGCAGTTCAGACGGTTACCGCTTTTTTTATCGGTGTTTTAACGGCGGATCCAAAGCGAAAAGACCGGACTGCGGACGTGGTAATTTCAACTCCGATTCCGGTGAACCGCGCCTTCCCAAAGGCTGTGGTTTCTTCGGTGAGTTCCGTTTTGAATATTTGCGGATTCGTCGTGTTTTTTCGGGTTCTGATTGCGGTATTGACTTCTGCAGTCCCCTTAAATTCTTTTCGGACCCTGTTGTCCGGACTGCTTGAAATTACCTGCGGAATTTCGTTTCTGAAAGAATTTTCTCTGACAACGGCGATGCTTGCGTCGTGCATGCTGGGCTGGTCCGGGTTTTCCGTTCATTTTCAAATTCTTAACGTGATTTCTCAGGCGGAATTGTCTCCGAAATATTATTTTTCGGGAAAGGTTTTGCAGGCGGTTTTATCTGCAGGAATTACTGCCGCCACATATTCCGTCTTTTTTCAATCCTCTTCGATTCCAAAAATGGGATTGACGTTATTCGCAATCGTCCTTTTGATCCTTGTCGTTTCCGTTATTCGCTTCCGAAAGGAGTACCTCTATGGAAAACAAAAATTACGAACAGGAAAAGCAACGCCTTAATTACGTTCTTGATTACATCGACCGTACGTTGTTTTCGGAATCTCCCAATGAAGCGAATCTCCGTCAGTACATCATGGAGGAACGCCGCCGCATTTGGGACGATTACAGTATCAACCCCGATAACGTAGAATGGACGCAGGCGAACCAGACTTTAGAGCGGGATACGGAGCAATATTTCCGTATTAAGGACAAGCTTCATTTTCTCCAACAAATGCGTTCTTCTCCCTATTTTGCCCGGATTGATTTTAAGGAAGAAGGTTTCGGTGACGCAGAATCCTTTTATATCGGCTCCTTGTCTTTGATAGACAACCGTACTTACGACGTTTTGATCTGTGACTGGCGGGCGGATATCGCCTCTCTGTTTTACGATGCAACGATAGGACCCGCACAATATAAGTGTCAGGAAGGGGTAATTAAAGGAGATATTTCCCTTCGCCGGCAAATAAAAATTGAAGATGCAGAATTGAAATACGTTTTCGACAATGGAATCAACATTACGGACCCCATTCTTATGGCGGAATTGGGGAGATCTTCCGATGCAAAATTAAAAACCGTCGTCAATACCATTCAACGGGAGCAAAATCAGGTGATCCGTGATCTGAATGCGGACTTGCTGTTGGTTCAAGGTTCTGCAGGAAGCGGAAAAACCTCCGTTGCACTGCACCGGATCGCATTCTTGCTGTATCGGTTCCGGGATTCTGTGTCTTCCCAGGATATTATCATTTTTTCGCCCAGTGAAGTGTTTTCTGCATATATCGGGGAGGTTCTTCCGGAATTGGGAGAAGAAAATGCCGTCCGCTCTGATTTTTATCACTTTTTTGCGGATATGGAATCGGAAATTCACTACGCAGACCGTTCCGAGCAGATCGAAGCTTTGTTAAAAAGTAACGATCCTTTCCTTCGTGAAATGATCGCGAAAAAAGGATCGAAAAAATTTGCGGAGGATCTTGCGGAATATTATCAAAAGCGGGCGGATTCCTTCCGGATTTCCGAAGATATTTCTTGTTTTGACGAAATTCTTGCAACGGAAGAGGAATTAAACGGCTGGTTCTTTCAAGACTATGCCCGCTATGCTCCGGCACAGCGGGTTGGGAAGATCGTTACCCGGTTGCAAGATACCGCAGAAGATTTCAAAGAAAAAATCTGTCACACCTTCCTCAACGAGGCAACCCAGCACGGGATCATCGCCTATACCGATGAAGAAAAAGCGGAACAGTGCATGGCAATGTGGGATTCTTGTATGGCGGAAATTTCCCATAAGGCTGAAGAATTGCTGTTGCTCTCGGAAATGCAGGTTTATTTGGATTTTCTCGACGAATTTTATCCGGATTATTACCGTTATTCTAAGGACTTATTCGATCAAAAAATCATTCCTTACGAAGATTTGTTCTGCCTTTCCTGGTTGAAAATCTTTTCCGGAAAAATTACGCCTATGCGAACCGTAAAACAGGTCGTGGTGGACGAAGCACAAGAGTATCCGGAAATTGCTTATCTTTTGCTTTCCGGAATGTTCCCAGGGGCACGGTTTACTATTCTTGGAGATATTGCTCAGCAGGTTGACGAAAAAATCCCCTCCGTGCAATCCATCGAATCCTGCTTTCCGGAAAAGAAGACCGTATCGTCCTTCGTGTTAAACAAAAGTTACCGTTCTACCCATGAAATCAATACGTTTGCAGATAAATTCCGCAGGGGAGAGGCAGATCTTCGTTTGATGGACCGTCACGGCGCAGAACCGAAAATTTTGCCCTTTACCGATCCTGTGGCGCAAATCAAAGAAACTCTTTCCGGTTACCGTGCCCGGGGACGCAAGACCAATATGATCTTGTGCCGCACTCAAAAGGAATGTGATGATCTTTACCGCAAGCTAATGCACGAAATTCCGGTGATCCGTATGCGTTCTTTTGATACGTTTACCCCGGAAACGACGGTAATTTTGCCCATTTATCTTTCCAAGGGATTGGAAGCGGACGGCGTGATCGTTGCCGGGGTTTCCAATGATTGGAATACCAGGGAAGATCGGAATCTGATGTACGTCGCCGCAACCCGGGCGCTACACGAGCTGACCGTCTTCACTTACGGTGATCCGGAGATTTTGGAGTAAATAGTCAATCTGTGATACAATCTCCCAGAGCGTCCTTCAATTTCAGAAGGGCGCTCTTTTCGATTCGTGAAACGTATAATATCGCTTACAATAAATGATTGGCAATATCCATTTGACGGAATTTGAAAAAGATTTTAAGTTCCTTGTTTTCCGTCAACTCAATTCTGTCGATAAGACTGACAAACAATTCTCTGCTGAAATCTTTTGCATTTACAAATCTTTCGGCAAACTCTTTTATCTTTTGTTCATCAACAAAAGGCGTACTCTTATCTGAATTATCAAGATCAGATATTTTATTGCGAATATCTTTCTGTTCATTTAAGAGTTTTTGATAAATGCGTTGGAACACTTCGTTATCAATATTGCCTGACAGCTTATCATCGTATGCGTTATCAATTTTGATCTGTATGGATTGTAACGTTGCCTTTAATGTTGCTAAATCTTTGTCTCGTTTTTTCAATTCCTCGTGGATTTGCAACTCTGCTTTACTCGAAAGTTTGTTGAAATCTATGCATTTCAAATATTGCTTGCATATCATTCTAACACGTTCTGTAACAGCCGTTGTTACATCCTCTACCCTCACACAATGACAGGTGCATTGACTATCTTGGGTAAATCTTTGATAAGTTCTGCATACAAAGTACAATACATCTTTATCGCCCGATAACTTTCGTTTCATTACGCCAAGCGGATAACCGCATTCGTGACAAAAGATAAGACCTTTTAGTGGGAAATCATATGTACAACTTCTTGTATGATTTCTGCTTTTAATAAGTTCTCCAACTTTTTTGAATGCTTCTTTATCAATTATTGGCTCGTGTGTATTCTCAACGACAGTCCATTCTTCTCGGGGAAGCTTTTTACACTTCTTAGATTTATAACTGACCTTTCTTATACGTCCCTGTACCATATTCCCGATGTAAACTTCATTTTGTAGCATATCTGAAACTCTTTCAGAACTCCATCTGCCCGAATACGGACCTTTTACAGATAAGTTGATTTTAGCGTATTGGGCTGGTGTAGGTATGTTTTCGTCATTTAACTTTACTGCAATTTGCCTGCAAGACATACCTTCTAACGCTAATTTGAAAATGTATCTTACTATCCCTGCGGCATAATCGTCAATGATTATTTTATTCTTTTCATTCGGTGACTTCATATATCCGTAGGGTGCTTTCCCGCCGATAAACAACCCTTGCTTTTGCTTGAAACGCTTAATGTTTGTTACTTTTCTCGAAGTATCTGCTGCGTGCATTTCGTTAAAAAGAGATTTAATGGCGGCTGAAGAATCGTTACATCCGTTTATGTTATCGTAATCATCAGCAATGGCAATATACCTAATACCGTTTTCGGGAAAATACCTTTCGGTGTAGTAACCGAAGGCAATTCTGTCTCTGCCAAATCTTGAAAAATCTTTCGTAAGAACCATATTGACTTTTTTGTCCTCTATGTCTTGTATCATTTCTTGAAAGGCAGGTCTGTCTGTATTGGTGCCGGAATAACCATCGTCAGTATAAATCCTGTACAAAGATAACTTTTGCTCCATAACGTAATTTATGAGCATAGCCGTTTGATTTTTTATACTCTCGGAAGCATCTCCTCCTTTCGCTTTCTCGTTGTCTTCCTTTGAAAGACGTACATAAATTGCGACACTATATTTTTCTGGATCGTTAATTATAGGGTTCATATTAAAGTCCTCCTTAATTAGCGACCATTCATTTTTTTATCAAAGATGTTAACACACTTTATAATTAAGATGCTTGACATAACTTTTTGACCTCCTCCTCGATGTAGAACCATAATGATTGCTTTAATAGTTCTACAACATTATCGCCGTTATCGTTATAATACACAGATACAGTAATATTATTGTTATCCATAAACTAAAGACTCCTTTGTGAGTATTACTAATGTTTATGCAAAGGAGTATTCCTCTTTGCCTGTCCGCATTAGTTTTGATGGTGCCTTTAGTTTTACGTTTTTTCCGCAGGAGAAAGACAAACCTGAAATGTCCTATTTAATTCTTTTGAATATTAGTTAAGCGATATTATTTGTTTTCTTCTTTCTGTTTCTTAGTTTCGCTCTATACATAGCCTCGAATGATTCTTTAAAGTGCTCAGCAAGCATAAGGTCTGAGTTCTGTAGCCGTTCCTCTGCGAAAAATGCAACATTATATTCATCAAGGAACGAACAGAATGTAAAAACTTGGATGAAACTTCTACTTACTCGATCAGACGATGAAACTATAACCTTGCCGATTTTGTGGTTCCGTATATCCCTAACCATTTTCTTATATGCAGGGCGATTAAGGTCGTGTCCAGAATATCCGTTATCGGAATAAATTTCATACTCGTCATTAGGGCTTAGTACCGATTTGCAGTATTCAATCTGTGATCTAATAGATTGCTCATTTTCAAATGCACTTCTTACATAAATAGCACTTTTCATAGTTAAATTAAAACTCCTTTACAAAATGTTATGTTGTTTCTGCCTTGGGCAACTGATTTCTGCGGATATATATCCATACCTTACGCTTACTTGTTCTCATTTTTTCACCTCCTAATATTGTGTTGTCACCTTTTTGGTGCATCTATATTTTATCACTCACTCTGAGTTAAGTGAAATATCGGTTGTTATTATTTTCTATAGTAATTATTAATCACTATAGTTGATTTCGTTATTGAAATTTCGCTATAGTTGTGATATAATGACTTACGACAAAAATAACGAAAAAGGAGACCGCTTATGATGAAAAAAGATGATACAGGTATTATGAACGTGTTTTCGGACAAT
>JAZNDV010000144.1:0-9857 GCA_045588285.1 Eubacteriales bacterium | reverse complement strand
TTACATCTGCTGCAAAGCATAGGGTACTACCTTTCTGTGGTTACGAAAATGACGTTTTGAGTGAATTCTACAGGATTTTTCAGATCTTTGAAGAAGAAAAATAAGAAGATTTTAGTCCGCTTTGGTTTCAAAAAGTTGAGTCAACGGATCCAAATTGTGGAAAATCTTATAGACCACGGTCTTATTTTTAATGCTCTCCAATTCTGCCAGACTGCGGTCCCGAAGAACGTACTTGGAGCCGGTAGAGATAATGGCAACAACAATAAAACTGATCAATATTCCGGTGACAGCCCCCAAAAGTCCGCCGCCCAACTTATCCATTTTACGGATGATGGGAAGATTGGTGAGAAATTTGGAGAACATAGAGATGACCACGATGGCGATCATCGCCGCAAGGAAGATCACCGCAAAGGCGATGACCCGGCTGATCAAGGCAGAAAGGGGGTCTACCATTTCGGTGATAATGGCACTTTTTGCGTGTTCTACCCCTTCGGTCTTCATCGACTGATAGGACGCAGCCATTTCATTCACGTCTACCCCGAGAAAATCACAGGTTTCGGTGAAAAATTCCGGTTGATTTTCAAATAAGTCGTCGAAATCCAATTCCGTCGCAGAAACGGTCTCTACGGAAGCGGATAATTGATCGATGACCCAGCTGCGCATGGGGGCATTGATATAGTTTGCGTCAATATAAACGCCTAAATTTGCAGAGAAAATCAATGCCAGAACCAGGGCGACGATGCTTCCCACCAAACTGATGACGGAACGAATCAGCCCCCGGCGGATTCCCAGAAAAATACTAACTGCCAGAATAGCAACGATCACCAAATCAAGGGTAGTGCTGATTGCCAGATCCATAAAAAATCCTCCTAAAACCGTTGTAGTGTAATGATATAAAAATTCCGTTACGGAAGCGATGACAGATCCAGTCTTTCAATAGAAGAAATTCCTACGAGCACCGATAATTCCGGGGAGACGAGAACTTTGGAATATCCTGCATTGGGTCGCTCTAAGAGAATCGATCCGCCGGAATCCAAAATAAACAGGTTTGTTTCGGTCAAAACGAAATAATATTCACCGAAACACCCCAAAGATACCAAAGACGGATATTCCAGAGAAAACAGAGACTCCCCTTTTGCTGAAATTCCCTGAACTAAAACCGTACCGGTCGTAGTTCGGTAGGAGATCATTGTTCCCCTGTCACTTTGACAGTACAGTCCGGGGGAAGGTTCAGGATATGGAGCGAGGGAAGAAACCGTATCCCCGTCAAAAAGAACCGAGCCTGTAGCAGTAAGCATTTCAATGGTTCCGTTCTCCTTCAAAGTAAGCGCCAAGGGGAAGGTGTCCGGTGCGGATGCAACGTTTTCAGCCTCAGGCTTTTTGAAATTGAACACCGTAAACACGGTATGGGTCTTTTCCTTTTCAGATACCACGGAAACAATGGTCAGCCGGTTTTTTCCGGTAAAGAAAGAATCAATCAAATAACTGTCCGAATTCCAGCGGGAAAGATCCGTTCCATTGGTATTATACACGGTTACGCAGCCTTTGTATTCAGTGCGCTCGGCGGCGATGGCGAAATATCCGTCGTCAGACACGGCACCGTTGATAATGTCGGCACTTTCCGTCCCGGAACAGAGGACACGGAAACTGTTCAAAAGACTCCAGGACGTGCCGCCCCGATCAAAACAAAGAATATATTTCCCGCAGACCTTCATCGCAGGCTGCTTGTACTGTAACGTATGGGAGGAATAAATATTTCCGTCCACACCGCAGACCGTTAGACCGTTCCGGGTCAAAAGAACGTAGCCGTCCTGAAACAGCTGCAGATCCACGGCTTCGTCCTCGTCGTACTGCAGCGTATCCCCGGAATTTCCCAAGGCGTAAATTACGTTGGAACGAAGGCGCATCAGCCGGTCGACGGTGAGATAAGACGAATTGATGATCAGAGCGACGGCAATATACAAAATCAAGGTTAAAACCAAGGCACCCCGGGTCAGATCCAGACGGCGGACGTTTTTTTTGGTTTCTTTATTCACAAGCGTCACTCCTTTTTCACTTTAATACTCCACCCGATTCAAATACAGACCGTGGGCAGGGGCAGTCATGCCGGCACGGGAACGGTCTTTGGAGGCTAAAATCTCCGCCACGTCGTCCGGAGAAAAACGGTAGGGAACTTCCAACAGCGTTCCCACCATAATACGAACCATATTGTAAAGGAATCCGTCAGCGGAAACGTAAAAATCAAGGGTATCTTCATCTTGCTCAAAATGAGCATCAAAAACGGTTCGGGTGCAATCTTCGATCTTGCTTCCTGCCGCCATAAAAGAACGGAAATCGTGGGTTCCCCGAAGGGCTTCCGCAGCTTTGTTGAGAAGGACAAGATCGTACTCTCCCGGACGGTGCCAGGCACGGTCTTCCAAAAAGGGAGAACGGGAAGAGGCAGTATAGATTCGGTAACGGTACTCCTTTTTCTTAACGTTGTACCGGGCGTGAAACTCCTCGGAAACAAAGCAGGCGGAATGAACGGAGATATCTTTGGGAAGGTTTGCGTTCATTGCCAAAATCAATTTTTCACAGGGCATTTGCCCGGGGACGGAAAAAGACGCGCAAAAATCCAAAGCGTGAACCCCGGAATCGGTACGGCTGCAACCGGAGAACTCCGAAACTTTCCCAAAGATCTTTCGAATCGCGTCCATGACGCAAGCCTGCACGGAAGGTCCGTTCTTTTGGATCTGCCAACCGCAATAGTCAGTACCGACGAAGGAAAGACGAATCAGATATTTCACAGACCGATCCCCCCAAACAGAATTACGCGGTTCAGAATCAGGGTAATGCAGAGAACGGCAGCGCAGAACGACAACGCAACCAAATCCCGCCAAGAAAAACGGTATTCTACGAAGCGGGTGCGTCCTTTGGAATCCCCTTCATAGCAACGGCATTCCATGGCAACCGCCAATTCTTCGGCACGGCGGAAAGCAGAAACGAACAGGGGGATCAGGATCGGAATCATCGCCTTTGCCCGGCGGACGAGGCTGCCGCTTTCGAAATCCGCACCCCGGGCTTTTTGAGCGTTCATGATTTTTTCAGTTTCCTCCAAAAGGGTGGGAATAAACCGCAGGGCAATGGTCATCATCATGGCAAAGTCATGCACCGGAACCTTCAGATAAGACAGGGGGAACAGCAACCGTTCCAGCCCTCCGGTCAGAAGTAAGGGAGAGGTGGTATAGGTGAGTACCGACATGGTAAGCACCATCATCACGATCCGAACGATCATAAAAACCGCGCTCAAGATCCCTTCCCAGGAAATAGAAAAGACCCAAAAGGTAAATAACGGTTCTCCGTCGGAATAGAGCATATTGAGGATCGCGGTGAACGCCATGATAAACAGCAAAGGTTTCAGACCCCGAAGATAAAATTTCAGGGAGATTTTGGTCATACCGATCATGACGGCGGTGGCAAAAAGCAAAAACAGATACGCCGCCACGGTCTCCGCCAAAAAGAGGGTAACCACGTAAGAGATCATCAAAAGAATCTTTGCCCGGGGATCCATGCGATGAAGAAAGGACGCGCCGGGGAAATATTGACCTAAAGTAATATCCCGGATCATTTCGCACCTCCCGTCAAAGCGTCGAGACTGCGAACGGCTTCTTCCGGAGACAGTACCGAAGGAAGATTTTCGTGTCCCCGTTGTTTCAGCGTCAAGAAGACCCGGGTGATCTGAGGAACGTTCAACCCCATGGAAAGAAGTTCTTCCCCCCGTCCAAATACGGTGCGGGTATCGTCAAACATCTTCAAATTTCCCTGCTCCAACACCATCACTCTGCCGGCGTGGGCGGCAACGTCTTCCATACTGTGGGAAACGAGAATGACCGTAGCCCCTTCTTCTTTCTGATAATCCCGGATATTACGGAGAATTTCATTGCACCCCTTGGGATCTAGTCCGGCGGTAGGTTCGTCGAGGATCAGAACCTGAGGACGCATCGCCAAAATTCCGGCAATGGCGACCCGGCGTTTTTGTCCCCCGGACAACTCAAAGGGGGACTTTTCTCTTAATTTATCGGAAAGTCCGGTAAAGTACATTCCTTCCTGGACCCGAAGAGCAATTTCCTCTTCGGAAAGCCCCATATTCCGGGGACCGAAGGCGATATCCTTCTCTACCGTTTCCTCAAACAACTGATATTCGGGATATTGGAACACCAATCCCACGTTGGCACGCAAGGTACGGCGGTCGTATTTTTTTGCCCAAATATCCTCCTCCCGGAAATAGACCGTACCGGAAGTAGGCTTCATCAATCCGTTGAGCATTTGGATCAGCGTGGATTTCCCGGAGCCGGTATGCCCGATCACTCCGATAAATTCGTTTTCATATAATTCGAAGGAGATACGGTCGACGGCAGTCTTTTCAAAAGGCGTGCCAGCCCCGTAAACCTGGGTCAGATCTTCGACCCGAAGGATCGGTTTATTCATACGCTCTCCCTTCCGATACGCCCGGCAAGAAGGTCGTCCAAGACGGAAATACATTCCTCTTCAGTCAACACCGCCAAAGGAACTTTGTATCCTTCTTTGCGGAGCAAAAACATTAATTCGGTGCTTTGCGGAACGTTCAATCCGATGCTCCACAAAAGCCCGGCATTCTGAAATACGTAATGGGGAGTTCCGTCCAAAAGCACTTCCCCTTCGTTCATCACCACGATCCGATCCGCCTGCGCGGCTTCGTCCATAAAGTGGGTGATTAAAACGACGGTCATACCTTCTTGATGGAATTTGTGCAAGACCTTCATCACCTCTGCCCGTCCTTTGGGGTCGAGCATGGCGGTGGGTTCGTCCAATACCAAAACATCCGGACGCATGGCTAAAATTCCGGCGATGGCAATCCGCTGCTTCTGACCGCCGGACAGTTTATAGGTGGCGTGGGTGGCGTAACGCGCCATATCCACCGCTTCCAGGGCTTCCTTGACCCGTTGGTGCATTTCATCGTGGTCAACACCCAGATTTTCCAAGGCAAAAGCAACGTCCTCTTCCACCACGGATGCAATAATCTGATTGTCGGGGTTTTGGAAGACCATTCCCACCTTCCGGCGAATGGCGGTCAGATCGGATTCGTCTTTCACGTTCCGGCCGCAGACGGTCAGAGTTCCTTCATCGGGGATACAAATTCCGTTCAGATGTTTTGCAAAGGTGGATTTTCCGCTTCCGTTGTGACCCAAAACGGCAACGAATTCTCCCTGTTCCACGGTCAGGGAAACGTCCTTCAATACCGGTTCGGCATCGGCGGAATAGCGGAATGATATGTTTTTTGCTTCAATAACAGCCACGGAAATTTCCCTCCCTTCGGGAATGATAAAAAGGCTTTATTTCGTCCAGCGGGCGGTGGCTCCGCAGGGCAGACAGTAACCGGTATCTCCCACCGGAAGTCCGATCTCCGATGCGGTGACCGTCCCTCCAAACCGGCGGGCAACGGTACACCCCAACATATATTCCATGCACCCGGCAGAAAGTCCGGTAGTATAAGAATTCAAAATCAAAAAGAGCGGATCGTCGTTCAAAACCTGCACACACAGATCCAAAAGTCCGTACAATTCGCTTTCCAGCTTCCACACTTCGCCGTCGGGCCCTCTGCCGTAAGAGGGGGGGTCTAAGATCAGACCGTCGTAACGTCTTCCCCGGCGGATCTCCCGCTGAACGAATTTGACGCAGTCGTCCACGATATAACGGATATTGTCCAATCCGCAGGCCTGGGCATTTTCCTTCGCCCACGCAACCATACCCTTGGAAGCGTCCACGTGGCAGACCTTCGCCCCTTCCTTGGCACAAGCTACCGAGGCTCCGCCGGTATAGGCAAAGAGGTTCAGCACCTGAGGCTGTTCCCGACCGCTGTTGCGGATCTGCTGACGTGCCCAATCCCAGTTGACCGCCTGCTCGGGGAACAATCCGGTATGTTTGAAGGACATGGGTTTGATCTGAAACGTCAAATCTTTATAACCGATATGGAACATGGGGATCTCTTTTCCGTTCCAATGCCCGCCGCCAGAAGAAGAGCGGGAATAACTGGCACTGGGCGTTTTCCATGCGGGGTGGCTTCGCTGCGTATTCCAGATGACTTGAGGGTCGGGGCGCACGAAGGTATAATTCCCCCACCGTTCCAGTTTTTCTCCGCCTGAGGCGTCCAAAACCTGAAAATCCTTCCAGCCGTCTGCAATCCACATGATTCGTTTCTCCGTCTTAATATTTTAGATAAATCATCATTTATTATAGCACGAAAGGTCTCTTCCGTCAATACGTCTTACGTAAAAGTCGGAAAAAAGCCGAAAAAAGGTTCACCCGCAATGGGGTGAACCATCTTATCTTCCTCTAAATCCGTCCGTAAAGGCGGTTCCAGCTTCGGAATTTTTCCCGGTCGATCAACCTAAACTGTTCTTTCGTAATACGGTAAGACCAGTTGTCGCCGCTGGTGCCCGGCTTGTTCAATCGGGTGTCGCTTCCGTACAGAAGCAGATCCTGCACCGGAAGGATCAAAAGTCCCCCGTGGGATTGGAGCAAGGTGCGCAAAATTGCATCGTAGCCCTGATCCCAATTCTCGCCTTCGTATCCGCAATAGCGAAGAACGCGGCGGCGGGTGTCGTCGTCCAACTCCCAAATATATCCCAAAAGGGTATTGTTATCGTGGGTTCCGGTATAAGCAATGCAATGATTCTCATAATTATGGGGCAAATGGGGAGAATTTTCGTCCCCTAAAAAACCGAATTGAAAGACCCTCATTCCGGGGAAGCCGCTGTCTTTGACCAATTTGGAAACGGCAGGTGTAATATCCCCTAAATCCTCGGCGATCAGCAGTTTATCTCCGGCGGCTTCCTTCAAAGCCCGAATCAAGGACATTCCGGGGCCTTTCACCCATTTGCCGTTCCGGGCGGTAGTCTCCCCTGCGGGAACGGAATAGTAGGATTCCAACCCTCGGAAGTGGTCGATCCGGACGCCGTCAAACAATTCGCACATGAACCGGATCCGGTCCTTCCACCAAGAATAGCCGTCGGTCTTCATTTTTTTCCAATCATAGAGAGGGTTTCCCCACAACTGCCCGTCTTCAGCAAAATAGTCCGGGGGAACGCCGGCAACACCGATCGGCTTATTCTCCTGATCCAACAAAAACTGCTCCGGCGCCGCCCATACGTCGGAAGAATTCAAAGCAACGTAAATGGGGATATCGCCGATGATGGAAATCCCCTTCCGGTTGGCATAGGTTTTGATTTCTTTCCATTGACGGAAAAAGATATATTGGGTAAAACGCCACAACTCCACCGTTTCTTCGTCGGGCTTGTCTGACGTCCATTCCGTCCAGGGACGGTTTTCGTTGGCGGTGCGCAATCCCATAAAACGGCAAAAGTCGGCGGTGCGGGGGTGGGCGTTATAGAAATCATTCAATTCTTTCTGATTACAAAACCGTTTCGCCGCCCGGTTCAACAATACAAGCCGTTCCTTGGAAAGGCGGGAAAATTCGCAGACATAAGGAGTTTTCTGCTTCGCTCCCGCAACCTCTTCGGCGGTCAGAAGTCCTTCTTTTTCCAACGTCGGAAGATCAATAAAATAGGGATTGACCGAAAAAGTAGAAAGGGAGCAATAGGGGGAATTATAATCGTCCGGCAAACAGAACGGCAAGGTCTGCCAATAGGAAAACCCGCAATCTGCAAGAAAATCGATCCATTCCCTTGCAGACTGACCGAAAGACCCTTCGGAATACTCTCCCCACAAAGAGGAGATATGCAACAACACGCCGCTTGCCCGTTTCATAAAACCACCTCAAATAAATACTGTTTTCATTATAACAGTTTCCTTAGAGAATTGCAAGCGGATTTTCGCAAAAAACCGTGACAAAATTGACGTCAACAACTTTATCGGTACAAAATAACGATAGGACTTTTTCCATAAACCGGCATGCACCCCGAAAGTGAGACACTTTCGGGGTGCATATCATCAATTCAAGAATTTTTATTACAGTTCGCAAACGTCCTTCGGTGCGCGGCGGGACCATTTTCCGTCAGTGAAATCGGGCATAGCCTGGGGTGCTCCCCCCTGTTGAATGGACATTTCCGACAATACGGCAACCGACTGCCACGTAGCGGCATCGTACACGTCAATGGGCATTTCCTGTTTTTGCTGCAGTGCATCAAAGAATGCTTTATAGGAGAACCAGTCCATGCCTCCGTGCCCTAACTGCTCCTCTTCCGGGGTAATATTTTTCCAAAAAGAGGGAAGGAATTCTTTTTCATAATTCTTTCCATTGTCCAGGGCGGTCTTGTAATAATCCACCGGTTGGAACCATTCTTTATCTCCGTCTAAAAATACGGAGTTCGTGTCCTGATAATAAGCACCCTTCGTTCCTCTTACGGTAAACATACGGCTGTAAGTATGGGGCAACGTAGTATCCAAGGTCAGATGAATGGTTTCCCCGCCCGCACAGGTCAAGATCGTAGTTACGATATCTCCCTGCTTGAATTTGGTATTTTTCATCTCTTCCGTCGCGTCTTCTCTGGTTTTAATATATTCTTCCAGCCCGGCGGATTTGGAAGCAAAGGAAGAAACGGTCAAAATGCGGTTCCCGCGGTTGATATTCAACAGTTTGGAAATGGGACCCAATTCGTGGGTAGGATAGTTTTCACAGCAGCGGTTTTTATAGTTATCAAAACGGTAGTGACGGTTCACGTGACCGTAGGCGATCTCCTGCCGCAGGTCATGTCCGTAAGCGCCGGAACAATGAACGATGGTGCCGAGAAGGTTTTTCCGTGTCATTGCCGTTGCCAACAACTCTTCTTTTCCCCAACAGCAGTTTTCCACAAACATATAAGGCGTTCCCGTGGCTTGCTGGGTGCGGACCAAGCGGTAACAATTTTCCAGAGTATATTCACAACCCACTTCGCTGGCGACGGCGATTCCCTTTTCCATGGCGTACACGGCAATCTCCGTATGACTGCTCCAATCACTGAAAATGAATACCGCATCTAACCCCTTTACGTTCAGAGCCTCCTTATAATCCGTAAAGCCCTTTACGTCACTCATTCCCGCAGCGGTTACCGTTTCCGCCGCCCGGGCGATGCGATCCTCGTACAGGTCACAAAGGGAACGAATTCGAATATCCTTCGATTTCAGCAAAACACTTTCTAACAATCCGAATCCCCGGGCACCGAGCCCGACCACGCAAGCGTTAATCATAAAACCTCTCCTCTCCCCATTGACAAATGGGATACGTTATGTTATAATCATTATAAACTATTAAAAAAATAAATCTATGCAAAAACAGACATGAAATTTATGTTTTTAGATAGGAGTTTTGTCTATGCTCGAGAAACTGCACCCAGTCAATCGACTTTTTTCGATCCGCGGCTTTTTTACGGCGTTTCCCGTCGCCTGGGACGAGACCTTCGAATTCAGCGGAGAAAGACACGATTTTTGGGAAGTCGTTTTTTTTGAGCGGGGAGACGTAGAATGTGTGGAAGACGAAAAGGTCTATCTGGTTCGGGATAATTGCATGCTTATTCACGCACCCATGGAATTTCATCGGATCCGCTCCACCCCCGGAAGCACTCCCAAAGGGTTTATCATGAGCTTCAAATCCGAGGGAGATCTCCCTGAAAAATTAAAGCAGGGCATATTTCAGCTGCAAGACGACGAAAAGGAAGAATATCTTTCGATCTGTCAGAGCGCCCGAAAAATCGTCCAAAAGAGTGCCTCCCCCTACGTCCAGCAGCTGGCGGCAGATCATCTGTCCGCTTTTTTGATTCGTCTGAGCGAAAAACCCGTTGCATCGGAAATCGTCCGTTCCAACCGTACGGAGATCTACCGCCGAATCATTTCGGAAATGATGA
>JAZNDV010000143.1:0-3515 GCA_045588285.1 Eubacteriales bacterium | reverse complement strand
CTGCCGGGCTACGGCTTTGCGAAGCGTCCGAAGACCGAGCAAGCCGCCTGGGGAAAACTGACCGAAGGATACTTCAACGCCGGCCGGGACATCCGGCTGATCCTGATGCTGGTCGACCTGCGCCACCCGCCCTCCAAAGACGACGAGGTCATGTTTGACTGGCTCATGCAATCGGAAACGTTGTTCACCGTCGTTGCAACGAAATCGGACAAACTCAACAAGACGGAAGCTGCAAAAAACACCGAGATCCTCTCTGCAAAATTCGGCATCAACGTCATTCCCTTCTCCTCTCTCAACGGCACGGGAGTGGAAGAATTACGGCAGATCATCACCGATCTGGTTCTCGCCGACTAAGTCACAAGGAAAGATATTTGGGGACGTGAACTTCTCCGTCACAGATCATACGGTAGATCCAGGCAGACCCAAGCACCGCCCCGGCAATTCCGTTTTCACCAAAGGCGTAAAGATAATACAACCCCTTCCATTGTTCGTCCTGTCCCACGTAGGGCAACCCCTTTCGGGGGAGCACCAATCCTTGGGTAAAACCGTATTCCTGCTTGATTCGGGGAATGCCGAAAAACATTTCCCGCAACTCAGCAGAAAGGTTTTTATATTTCACCCGGCATAAAGTATTTGCATCGAGCCGTCCGAACCGCCCCTCGGGGGTCAACGCCGACGTGGCTTGCCCGGAATATAAGATCCGTCCGTCGGGAGTCGTTCGAAGATAAGACAATTCATCGTGGTTTTTGATCAAACAGCGGTCCTTCCACCCGCGAAAAACCGAGATCGGCTCGGTGACGATGGAAAAGACCGTCACTCGCTGTCCCAATTGAGGACGCTTCAGCAAAACCTCTCCTCCCCGGGCATCGACCACTTTTTTCGCGGAAATCTTTTTACTTCCGCACCGACAGAGAAATCCGTCCGTTCCCCGGGACTCAATGGCGTCTACCCGGCTTCCTTCATAGATAACGCCTCCGTGAAGGGTGATCCAATCGGAAAGATCCCGGCAGAATTTCACGGCGTTCAATTCGACCCCGCCGTTTTTCATCATCATACCTCCGGCACAGGGGAAGGAAAAAATTTCCCGGCATTCTTCTTCCTTAAGCCATTGACAGTCCAATCCCGCGTGGTGGCGGGCGTAGTATTCTTCACGCAACACCGAGACTTCCCGGGGTGACGCAGTATAATAAAATTGATCCCGGCGTTTGAAATCGCATTTACTTCCGGTATCGCGGATAATTTTTTCCATCTGCTCCGCCGCGGCACAGGAAAATCGGTACCAGCCCACGGCGTTTTCGGTTCCGATCAACTCTTTCAACCGAAGGAGGTCCGGACCGCCGTCCCCGCTTACGATTCCTGAAGAAAACCGACACGCCCCGTCCCCCACCGTATTTGCGGTGACCACCGTGACCCGGCGTTGCGCTTTCAGCAGTTCATAAGCACATAAAAGTCCGCTTAATCCCGCCCCGATGACCAAAATTTCGGTCTCGATATCTTCTTTTACCGCGGGGTGAGAAGGTAAAAAATCTTCGGGCTGGAAGAAGGGTGAAAGCCCGCTTCCCCAGATCTGATTTTGTTTCATAAAAAATTCCCCCTATTGTTTTTCAATCTCATTTTCACCTCATTCCCCGGATTTTATTCAGAAAGGATCGAGCCATGAAGAAAACAACTCTTTTCCTTACCTTTTGTATCCTCTGCCTCTTGTTTTCCGGGTGTTCTTCCGGAGGAACCGATTGGGTCCCGTTGGATCTTGCCCGCCGCAACCCCTCCACCGACGCACCCATTCCCGCAGAATTGGTCGCCGTGGCTCTTTCTACGGAAGCACCGCTGGGGGGATTGGAAATGAATTTCACCGTCACCGGAGAAACTCCCTCGGGGACCGTTTCGATTTATAAGGCTGACCGGGATTACGCCACCACCCTTTCCGGCAAGCCGGTACGGGAAGAGAAGTTCCCGAAACTGACCGAAAAACTGATGTGGCAATTCCGAACCTTGCCTGCCGGAGATTATCTGATCGTCTTTTCCGATCTTTCCTCCGCCACCATGACCCGATCCATCGTCCCCTCCGACGAGGCGAACGGAAAAATTCTGAACTATAGAAACGGTGAAGTTATGACCGACGGCACCTGTGCCTTAACCCTTCTTTTTATCAAAACCAACGACCACCCCGAGCCGGGACTTGTTTCCTTCGCTTACCCGGTTCCGGAAGAATAAAACCCAAAACGGAGAAACTGTATGAATGATCAAAAACGCCGCAAGCCCGCGATGAAATCGGAAGAAACAAATGAAAATATCGTTACCGGAAGAAATCCCGTCATGGAAGTTTTGCGCTCCGGGAGAACCGTTGACAAGATCCTTGTCGCAAAGGGCGAACGAGAAGGTTCCATTCTGAAGATCGTAGCCATGGCGAAAGAAAAGGGGATTCCCGTTCTGGACGCGGAACGAACCCGCATCGAAGCCTTGTCGGGAACGGCAGGGCATCAAGGGGTTCTCGCGTTCGTCACCCCCTTTGAATATTCCACGGTGGACGAGATCCTTGCCGTCGCAGAAGAACGGGAAGAGCCCCCTTGCATCGTAATTTTGGACGGTGTAACCGACCCCCACAACGCCGGTGCTATTTTGCGTACCGCCTGCTGTTGCGGTGCCCACGGCGTAATCATGCCAAAGCACAATTCCTGCGGCATGACTCCCACTTTGATCAAATCCGCTGCCGGAGCTACGGAATATATGAAGGTTGCCCGGGTGACTAATATCACCGACACGGTGGAAGAATTGAAAAGGCACAATATTTGGGTCTACGGAACCGACGGAAACGCTCCTGCTGATCTCTATCACACCGATCTTACCGGGGCTTGCGCTTTCGTTTTGGGCGACGAGGGGAAGGGGCTTTCCCGCTTGGTTCGGGAGCATTGTGATTTCCTCGTCAAAATCCCCATGAAAGGACCTCTGGATTCCCTCAACGTATCCGTTGCAGGAGCAATCATTCTCTACGAATCTCTTCGACAGAAAGGGGCGAAAGAATGAACAAACAAGAAATCAAATTTTTTGAAGAACAATACAATTCCATGATTTCCTCACGGGACAGACTGCTCCTGAAAGTAGGTATCTGTCTCGGTATTACCGCAGTATTCGGACTTTTGACGGTTTTGAATCTTCCAACCGTCGCCTTGGCAATTTTCGAGTTGATTTTTACCGCGTTGCTTTGGGCAGTCTGCTATACCGAAATGATCGGCGGCGTGCGTTCCTTTTTGAAATTGCGCCCCTCCAACGACAGTTTCAATGCCTTGGCACTGATCGGTTCGGCAGCGCACTCCATCTATATGATGGCGGCAAATCCTCCGGCAGATCAACATTTTATCAGCACCGTTCTTTATTTTTCGGTAACCGTCTCCATGGGCATGAAATATCTGTACATAATGCAGATCGTCAAAAACCTGGATCTGATCCGGGATAAAAAAACCTATGCCCTGCAGGTAACCGACCTCTCCTTATCAAAAAAATACATCCGGCAGGTC
>JAZNDV010000142.1:0-3145 GCA_045588285.1 Eubacteriales bacterium | reverse complement strand
ACCAGGGCTTCCGCGTCTACTAAAGCGCCGCGGGACGTATTTAAGATTACCACGCCCCGTTTGCATTTTTCCAGCGCCGCGGCGTTGATGATGTGATGGGTTTCTTCGGTTAAGGGGCAGTGGAGGGAGATCACGTCGCTTTCGGCGAACAGTTCGTCTAACGTGACGTATCGAATCCCGTCTTCCGTGCCTTCTCCCCGGGGCGCGTTGCGGTCGTAAGCCAAAATCTTCATGCCGAATCCCTTGCAGATGTCGATAAACACCCGTCCGATCCGTCCTACGCCGATGACCCCTACCGTTTTCCCGTGAAGGTCAAAACCGGTCAGCCCAGACAGACTGAAATTGAAATCCTTCGTGCGGATATACGCTTTATGGATTCGCCGAATGGACGTGAGCAGCAAAGCCATGGTGTGCTCGGCTACTGCGTAGGGAGAATATGCGGGAACACGCAAAATATGAACTTTCCCAAAAGCGTGCTTTACGTCTACGTTGTTGAATCCGGCACACCGCAGGGCGACGAATTGGACGCCCATTTCATACAGCCGGTCAATGACGGCGGCGTTGACCGTATCGTTGACGAAGACGCAGACTCCGTCGTATCCGTGCGCCAAGTCTACCGTGTCTTCGTTTAACTTCGTTTCAAAATATTTGAAGGCGACCCCCTGTTCCTGACCGTAGCGGTCAAAGGACGGTTTGTCGTAGGGTTTCGCGTCAAAAAATGCAATTCTCATCAGAATTCTCCTTTGTTCCGGTTTCATTATACGATAGATATTTCCTTAAGTATGTTGAATTTTCAACATAATGAAGAAAAATTTTCCAAAGACGTAAGACAACGTTTTGCCGGCTGTTTTTATTTTGCCACAAATTCCGATGGGAATACGCTCCAGCACTTGTCTGACGTGAAAAAATGATTTTACACGTTTACGATTGTGCAGAACCATTTTGATCCGTCATTTTATTTTCACATTGACGTAATTCAACTCTGCCAAGGCGGGGCAAAAGACGTAGCTTAAAGAGGGATTTTTTGATTTTAGAAAAGCTGACGTATAGCCGTCCTCCGTATGGAGGGTCAGGTCGACGGACGCGTCGTTGACGGAAAGGTCGCAATATACGATCTGAAGATTCAATTTTTGTCCGGTATAACCCAAAGAAGCAAAGGAGTTGCGCCAATCCTGTTCCGACAGTTCCAATTCAGAGAACAAGTCCCGGTAAACGGTTGCGTATTCGGTGGTCCCGGTACATTCGTAAAAGATATTCCCGTCCGGATTTTCGGCTTTTTCGGAATAATAAGAACCTCGATATAAATTCAGAAAATCGGCGGTGTAGTTTACGATCTTTTCGTTTGCTGCAAGGCTTTCTTCCTGTTTTTTCGCATTGTATTCTTCCACCAGCGCCGTCATTGCGGCATATTGCTCTTGCGTCAGCAGTTTTGGAACGGGATAAAAATCCGTATCTTCTCCATAGAGCCAGAAAAAGATCCTGAAGGTGGTATCGTCCTTTTTCCAGACCTGCATTGCCCGGGTATAACGGTTGCGATAGGGGTCAAAAACCCGGGGGGCGTGGGTTGCGGCGGAAAAGAGTTCTTCTCCGGCGGTGGCAGAGAGCATATTTGCCTCAATGGTAACGGTGTTTTCTTCATCGTTTTCAAGTTTCAGTTTCGGAATCATGTCCGTTCCCGTATCGATGCCGATCTTGAATCCCTCCTCTTCCTTAAAAAGGATCATATGGGAAGAAGGGGAGATTTGGACGTATCCCCGGGTGCGTTCTTTTAACCAACCGTTGACGGTCGTTTCTTCGTCGTAAATAATGGCGTTGTTGCAACCGAAAAGCGATGCCGCTATCAGAAAAACGAGAAAGAAGGAAAGAATTTTTTTCATGAATCGCTCCTTTATCCCAAGGGGGAAAGGACGGTCAGTCCGCCCTGCAGAATTTCAAATTTTGCTTCGTCGGTGGGGGAAAGTTCTCCGTCCAGATTTAACGTTAAGTCTTTGCCCCGGATCACGATTTTTTCCGCCCGGACGTGTTTGACGAATTTCAATCCCGTGTGCTTTCCTACCGCCAGCAGGGGCATGACCGACAAAAACAGCCAGGCGGGAACGCTTTCGATCAAATAGGCGTCCAGCTTGCCGTCGTCGATCACCGCTTCGGGGGCGATCTTGATTCCGCCGCCGTAATACTTTCCGTTGGCAATGCAGAACAGGAGAGATTTTTGCCGGAAGGGAACGCCGTCGATTTCCCCTTCCAGGTCGGTGCCGTGATAATGGAAAATGGTGTAGAACATAGATAAAATGTAACTGATCTTCCGCAGACCCGGTTTGTTTTTATACCGTTCCGAGTTGCGCACTACTTCCGCGTCGAAGCCAACGGAAGCAATATTCATGAAAAAACTTTCGTTTGCCTTTCCGCAGTCGATGTTCCGGCGGTAAAAATCTTTGATTTTCGTGAGAATTTTTTTTGGGTTGTGTTTTCCGGTAACTTTTGCGTACAAGGTGCGGATGAAGTCGTTTCCGCTTCCTTGCGGAATCACGCATAGCGTATTGGTTGAGCCTACCGTACCGCACATTACCTCGTTTGCCGTCCCGTCACCGCCCACGGCGTAGATGGTGGATCCGGTGTACTCCCGGGCGATTTCGGTGGCGTGTCCGGCCCGTTCGGTTAAACGGATCTCCGCCAATGTTCCGAAGGTTTTCCGGATCAGCGTTTTCATTTCTTCCGTTTTTTTGAATCCTGCCTGAGGATTCAAGATAAAAACCTGCTTGTTCATGGAGTGTCCTCCTATGTATATTTCGACAAAATACTTACAAAATTGTTTAGGGGCTTTACAATCCGGGAAAAGTGTGCTATAATAAACCCGTAAAAGTGAATACCCTTGCCGGGGTGCGCTGATACTGCGCTGAGAGTGGGCAGAAGCCCAAAACCCATTGAACCTGAACAGGAGCAAAAACCTGCGGAGGGAAGATGCAAACATATCATTGGTGTAAACATCATCCTCTTACCGTACGGTGGGAGGATTTTTTTGACGGCTTTTGCCGATACCGGTACGGAAAAAACCGTTGGCGAGATTTCATTTTTATAATCTTTATTATAGGAGGAATTTCTTATGAACAAGAAATCCGATTCTCTGAAAAAACTCGCCGTTTGTGCC
>JAZNDV010000141.1:0-2786 GCA_045588285.1 Eubacteriales bacterium | reverse complement strand
GTCATTCCCCCGCCGAATATTACCGGACAGCTGCACATGGGTCACGCCCTTGATAATACCTTGCAGGACATTCTGATCCGCTATAAACGTATGTGCGGATACGCAACTCTGTGGCTTCCCGGTACCGACCACGCGTCTATCGCCACCGAAGCCAAGATCGTGGAAGCCATGCGCAAAGAAGGGATTTCCAAGGACGATATCGGAAGAGACGGATTCTTGGAACGTGCTTGGGCTTGGAAAGAAACCTACGGCGGAAGAATTATCGAACAACTAAAAAAACTCGGTTCCTCCTGCGATTGGTCGAGAGAACGCTTTACCTTGGACGAAGGTTGTTCCAAAGCCGTTCAAGACGTATTTATGCACCTTTATGAAAAAGGGTTGATCTATCGCGGAGAGCGCATTATCAACTGGTGCCCCCACTGTTTGACTTCCATTTCCGACGCGGAAGTGGAATTTGAAGAACAGCAAGGACATTTCTGGCATCTCCGTTATCCTCTCGAAGACGGGTCCGGCTATCTGGAATTGGCAACCACCCGCCCCGAAACGTTATTGGGCGATACCGCCGTTGCCGTCAACCCGAAAGACGAACGGTACAAGGATCTGGTGGGGAAATATCTGATCCTTCCCTTGGTCGGACGCCGGATTCCTATCATTGCCGACGATTACGTGGAACAGGATTTCGGGACCGGCGTTGTTAAAATTACTCCCGCTCACGACCCCAACGACTTTGAGGTCGGTGCACGCCACGGCTTGGAAGTAATCAACGTCATGACCGACGACGCCAAAATCACCGCCGATTATCCCAAATACGCCGGAATGGATCGTTACGAAGCCCGCAAGGCGATCGTTGCCGACCTGGAAGAAGGCGGATTCCTTGTCCGAGTCGAAAATTATGCCCACAACGTCGGTACTTGTTACCGTTGCGGTACCACCGTGGAACCCCGGGTCTCCAAACAATGGTTCGTTGCCATGGAAACCCTTGCAAAACCTGCGATTGATGCGGTTCGTAACGGTGATATCAAGTTCGTTCCCGAACGCTTTGAAAAGAATTATTTCCACTGGATGGAAAACATCCGCGACTGGTGTATTTCCCGGCAGTTGTGGTGGGGGCATCGGATTCCTGCCTATTACTGTGAGGATCCCGAATGCGGAGAAATGATCGTTTCAAGAGACCCCGTCGCCGTCTGTCCCAAATGCGGAAAACCCATGCATCAAGACCCAGATACCCTCGATACTTGGTTTTCCTCCGCGCTTTGGCCCTTCTCGACCCTGGGTTGGCCCGAAGATACGGAAGACCTCAAATATTTCTATCCCACCTCCACCCTCGTCACCGGTTACGACATTATTACTTTCTGGGTCTCCCGTATGATCTTCTCCGGCTTGGAATATACCGGGAAAGCACCCTTCCGGAACGTATTGATCCACGGACTTGTCCGGGACGCACAGGGGCGTAAGATGTCCAAATCTTTGGGCAACGGGATCGATCCTCTGGAAATTATCCGGGATTACGGTGCAGACGCGTTGCGGTTTACCCTTGTCACCGGGAACGCCCCCGGAAACGATATGCGTTTCAGCAACGAAGGGGTGGAAGCTTCCCGGAATTTTGCCAACAAACTTTGGAATGCCACCCGCTTTGCTCTCACCTATCTGACCCAGGAGGAAGTGGAACTTCCCGCCGAACTCCAACCGGAAGATAAGTGGATCCTTCATAAGCTGAACCGCGTCACCGCCGACGTCCGGGAGAACCTTGAAAAATTCGAATTGGGGATCGCCGCCCAAAAACTTTACGATTTCGTCTGGGACGATCTGTGCGACTGGTATATCGAACTGATCAAGCCCCGTCTCTTTGAAACCAACACCGACGAGGCGACCCGGTCTTCCGCTCAAAACACCATCGGTTACGTTTTAGTCCGCACGTTGGAATTGCTCCACCCCTTCATGCCCTTTATCACCGAAGAACTTTATAACTCCGTTCCTCACATCAAGGGCATGGGTGATATTCTGATGATGCAGGAATACCCTTCCTATTCCGCCGATCTGGAATTCCCTGCCGAAGCGGAACAAATGGGATATCTGATGGATCTGATCAAACAGGTTCGTCAACTGCGTCAAAAGATGGGCGTTCCCTTCTCTCGGAAAACAAATCTTTATCTCGTTACCGAACACCCCGACACCTACCGTGCCGGAACCGAATACCTCAAGCGCCTTGCCGCCGCTTCGGACATTTCTTTTGATGCACTTTCCGGAGACGTCAACGCCGCCACCGTCGTTACGTCCGATGCAAAAGTCTTCATTCCCTTGGGCGAATTGGTCGACGTGGAAAAGGAAAAAGCGCGTCTTGAAAAGGAAAAAGAAAAACTTCTTTCCGATATTGCCCGTATTGATGCGAAATTAAATAACCCCGGATTCGTCAACAAAGCCCCTGAAAAGGTCGTGAACGACGAACGGATCAAGCGGGAAAACCTCGCTCGTCAATTGGCAAACGTGGAAGACGTTTATTCCAAACTCTGATCCTGTCAGCGGGGAAAGAAGCCGATCTTCTTTCCCCGTTTGTGGTTTTTCTGTTTCAAAAGTGAAAATATTTGTGGAAACTCTTGCTATTTTGATTATAATATGTTAAAATATATATTATAGGTGATTTTACCGTGAGTATCGTTGTCATAGGCGCCGGAGCTGCCGGCATGATGTGTGCTGCCACCGCCGCCATGAACGGGGCAGAAGTGCTTCTCGTGGAGCGCAATGACCGTTGCGGCCGGAAATTGAGCATTACCGGAAAGGGCAGATGC
>JAZNDV010000140.1:0-7955 GCA_045588285.1 Eubacteriales bacterium | reverse complement strand
TTCAAGATGAACATCGAAGCAAACCACGCCACCCTGGCGGGGCATACGTTCCAACACGAACTGCGGATCTCTGCTATCAACGGAATGTTGGGTTCTATTGATGCAAACCAAGGAGATCTTCTGCTCGGTTGGGATACGGACGAATTCCCCTTCGACGTGTATGAGACGACCATGTGCATGTATGAAGTTCTGAAGGCGGGAGGTCTTACCGGCGGATTTAACTTTGATGCAAAGAACCGCCGTCCCAGCAATACCCCCGAAGATATTTTCCACGCCTTTATTTTGGGAATGGATTCCTTTGCTCTTGGGCTTATTAATGCGGCAAAACTCATTGAGGACGGCAGATTGGAAGAAAATCTGAACAACCGCTACGCAAGCTTCCGGGACGGTATCGGAAAAACGATTTTGGACGGAACGGCTGACTTGTGTTCCCTTGCGGATCACGCCTCTAAATTGGGGAGTGTTCCCCAGGTAGAAAGCGGGAAGCAGGAATATCTCCAAAGCGTTCTGAACAGCGTATTGTTTGGATCTTAAATTCGAATTTTGAGATAAACAGAGGGTCGGATTTTTCCGACCCTCTCAGCTTGTGGAAGAACCCGCTGTTCACGTATGTGTAATAGAGGGCTCTTCCACAGACTGAATTGACAATTTCCTTGGATTTATATAAAACTATGTCAAAATTATAAAAATGCAATTTTTAATATATTTGATATTGAATACTTTGGAAAAATGTGCTATAATAAAAAGGGATTTTGATTGATAATTGTTTCAAGGAGGAATTAGTAATGGATATTTTTGATTTTTCTGACATAGTCACTATGAGTTCAAGTAGAAATACCGTGTGCAACACGGTTTCTCAATGCGGATGTTCTACCTGTAATACCGTCGCACAGTGCGGTTGTTCTGGTTGCAACGTAAACAGCGTTGCACAATGTGGATGTAGCTGATATTTGATTTTGTCAATCAAAATCCCTTTCATAATCATCATATAAGGAGATAATCGCAATGTCTAAAAAATATAAAAATTCAATGTATAATTTTTTCTTTGAAAATGAAGGAAAGATAAATGTATACAACTCGTTAACCGGTTTAAAATGCTCAATACATGATGAAGAATTAATAGATCAAATTCATCATCTAAAAAAAGAGCCACTTGAAGAGGCATCTATCGATAAACGGTTAATTGATACCAAAATTGCTGTTGAAGATGATATAAATGAGGCTATTGTTGCCGATGATGTCATCGCTTCTTTGCTCAGCAACAACAAAAACAAATTAAGGCTCATTATTCTTCCAACGAGAGAATGCAATTTTAGATGTAAGTATTGTTATGAAACAAAAAAACATATTAACATGACAAATGAAATGGCAGAGAATCTTGTTGTCGCTACAAAAAAATATTTATATGATAATAAAAGTATTACATACTTGCAATTAGAATGGTTTGGCGGTGAACCTATGTTGTGTTATGATACCATTGTTTATGTGTCTACACAACTTAAGGAATATTGCGATGCCAATGATATTGTTTTCAATATGAGTATGACAACAAACGGTTATTTGCTAACAAAAAAGAGAGCAGAAAAGTTGTTATCTCTTAATCTTTTCTCATATCAAATTACAGTTGACGGTTGTGCAGAGTACCACGACAATTTGCGTGTTTTGAAAAATGGAGGTCCCACTTGGGAAAAGATTTATAAAAATCTTTTAAATATTAAAACTATTAAAAATCCTAACTTAGCAATAACTATAAGAATCAATTATCACGCTGATATGCTGGAGGGACTCCCTGAGTTTATTAGGATGATAAAGCGGGACTTTGATGATAGATTTGTGGTATATGCTATTCGAATCAATCCTACTCCTGAATTTGAAAAAGAATTTATCCCTGTTAATGCTGAAGCAGAAGCCTATGCTTTAGAATATGTTATTGATCTCTTAAAGGAGAATAATTTAAGCATAGAAAGATATATGACGAATCTCACTCCCACCGCCTCTGCTTGCTATGCAAGAATGAATTATGCACTTGTAGTTGATACTGACGGAACTATACGTAAATGTACAGAATTTCTCGATGATGAAAAGTGGAATAATATAGGTACAATTAAAAATGGCGTTTTTGAAATAGATTATTATAAACATATGCAGTGGCTTCATCCAAATCCTCAACATTTAATAGATCAAAAATGTTATGAGTGTAAGGATTATCCTAACTGTTGCGGCGGATTGTGTCCAGCACAGTGGTTAATTACGAAACAAGTTGTTTGTAATCCTTTAAGAAGCTTTAATAAGTCTTTTTTGGAGCAATACATATATGAAAAATGCAATAAAAAATAATCTGTTTTTGTATGGCTACATAAAAAAATACGCTTTTGCATATATTCCGTTGATTTTTTTAAGTGCCTTATTTCAAGCTTTATCGTCTATAGTAAGTGTTTTGGGAATAAAATATGTAGTCGATGCAGTAGAACAGAAAAATTTCACCTATAGTATTTTTGTAATTTTAATTTATCTCGCAATAAACCTGTTTGTTAAAAGTTATTTTCAATGGACTAATTATTATTTTCCTCTTTTGGCTAAAAAAGTTTCTATTGGAATGACATTGGAAAGAATGTCTGCGAGCCAAAAATTAGATTTTCAATGTTATGATATCCCTGAATATTATGATGCATATTCGCGTGCTTTGCGTTCAGGAGAACAGCAGGTTTCAACATTGGTTGGCTCGTCTATAGCAATGATTTCCAACATTGCTACACTTGTTTCCATTTCGACCATTATAGCAAGTTATTCTTGGTGGTTTCTTTTGTTGGCTATTGCGGAAACAATAGTTTCCTATTTTGTCATTGTTAAGCAAAATAAACTAACTTATGATTTTAATCATGATAATACACGAATTAATCGCGAAGAAGGATACTTTAAAAATGTATGTTTTTCTTCAAGTGTTCAAATGGAAGACAGATTATTCAATGTTATCGACTATATGAAAGAGAAATACCACAATATAGCTACAGAATTATTTGGTATTCAAAAAAAGCACTTAAAAAAATATAATTCCATAGGGTTTTTGCAAGTTGCAACCTCGACTGTGCTTTTAGCTGTTTCAATGTTGGTATCAACAATATTGATTAACAAAGGTCAATTAACATTGGGAGAATTTGTTTCTTCTATAAGCGGTGTTCAAAGTTTAGCGGCTCAATTACTTTCACTCGTAATTCAATTTCCCAAGTTAATCCAAAATGCTCGATATGCAGATGACTATAAAAAAATTGTTGATTACACTCCGTGTATAGAAAAAAAAGAGGATAATCACAACGAGCAGAGTTCTGCATTCCCCCCTTCTACAATAGACAATAACTATATCATAGAATTTAAAGATGTATCATTTAAGTATCCATCAAGTGATAAATGGGTATTGCGCCACCTATCTTTTACTATTGACTCTAACAAACGTATCGCTATAGTTGGTGAAAACGGCGCAGGAAAAACCACCATCATAAAGCTACTTCTTCGTTTGTATGATCCTACAGAGGGAGAAATTATGTTGAATGGTAAAAACCTTAAAGAAATACCAGTTTCTACACTAAGAAGTTGTTTCACATCGATATTTCAGAACTACAACCTATATTGTATCTCGTTACAAGAAAATATTTGGTTTGATTCACGTGAAAAGCAAACGAAAGAGCTACTAAAAAAAGTAGGCTTAGATGACCGATTTAACAGTAGTTCTGATTTGAACCGAATGATTTCAAGACAATTTGACGACAACGGAATTGTCCTTTCGGGAGGAGAAGCACAGCGTTTGTGTATTGCTCGCGCATTAAGCAAGAATGCTCCTATTATGCTCCTTGACGAACCATCAGCCGCACTTGATCCGATAATGGAAAATCAAATTATCAACATATTGATGAATGAATCCACAGACCGATCCATGATTATAATTACACACAGGCTCTCTATGTGTGTATTAACAGATGAAATATTTTACGTAGAAAATGGTCAAATCTTAGAAAGCGGAAGCCATGATGACCTTATTAAGAAGAAGGGTAAATATTTTAATTTATTCAATACTCAAGCAAAAAATTACATTAAGAAGGAGGGATAATTATGCTGTATTATTTGTATAATTTTATTTTAAAAACAGACACTTGCTTTGAAATGTTAGTAGAATGCGATAGAACTCTGCGAGATGAAGATATAGTTGTTTCGTTATTCGTTAATAAAGAACTGAAGGAAGAACCTGAATACATAGTGCCCTTTAAAGAGGATATAAGATATTATCTATATCCAAAGAAAAATGAAATTTATGTAGAAACAGGAGATTTGAATTATCTGTATAGTTCTTTTTTCAATATTCCAATGTCGGTGTTTTCTTTATTCAAAAATAAAGCAATCATTCATTGTAATGCTCTTGAATTTAATAATGAACTATATTGTTTCAGTGGCAATAAAGCCATTGGAAAAACAACATTAGCAATGTTTTTAAGAAAATACTGTTCGCTTTTTTCGGATGATTGTGTTGCGATTGACAGTTGTTCGGATGGAAGAGTATATGGTTATCGGGCGGCACATACATTAAAGCTATGTAAGAAAACGTATGACATAGTAATAAATGATAATTGTTATGAAGAACATTTTGACAATATTTCTCAGAAAGCAAATATTTTATTGCCAGATATGCAATACAAAAAAGCACCAATTAGAAAAATGTTCTTTTTGGTTAGAGGAAATGACAAAGAATTTGTTTGTGATAAGGTTGAATCACTCATAACAAAAAAAGTTTTATTAATTCAATCAATTGTAGGAAAAGATTATATTCCTAAAAGTGTCATAGATATATTTGGTCGAACCAAATTGTTCTCCGAAACAATCGCTCAAGTTCCATTTTATATTCTGAAAATTCCATCAGTAGAAGAGTATGATTCACAAATTCAAACATTCTTTAATACCATGATTAAGTAAAGGATTGTCTATATGATAGAAGAACAGTTGAAATTCTTTTTAGATAATAACTTCAATGATGAAGATAAATTCTCGCTTATAAAAGCAAATGGACTATCAGCAATTATGGAAAATTATTATAGTGAGTATCCATTGTCTGAATTGGCGAAGAATATGAAAAGCAACAACCGTGTAATACATATAATTAAACAAGGGCAGATGGTTAAGTTGATTAAAGATTTTAACCATAATGATATTTCTGTATTGTATTTCAAGGGAGAGGTTCTACAAAGTCTTCTGTTTGAAAATGTAGATGTGCGCCCCGCCGGAGATATTGACATATATGTTGTTCCAGATAAATTTAATACTGCTATGTCGGTTTTAAAAGAAAATGGATTTGTTTTTAGAAACAGTAATACCATTAATAATAATCATCATGTTCAATATGTTAAAGGACATATAAAATTAGAGCTCCACAAAAATCTTTTCAATCCCTTTACAAAAATAAATGAAACAATATTTTTTGATCATCTTATACCATATCAATGTAAAGGATATAGTTGTTTAACATTTGATAAGACGGCGACTATTTTGCATTTATTCTATCATCTCTACATGGATACATTATTATCCAAACGTAGCTTTGATTCAAATATGAAAAACAACGCTTATATGGCGAAAAGATTTTTGTTTAGAGCTTATGAAATCGCCAAATATGTATTTATATTTAAGGATCAAATAGAATGGAATCAAATTAATTCTGACATTATGTCACAAAAATTACGCACTTATTTCAAGAACATGATAATTATGATAGATTATATTTTTCCAGAGATTCTACCTGAATTATTTTTGAATTCTGTTTATAAAAAAGAATATATAGAATAATGCACAATATGTTTTAGGCCAAAATTGCTCCCCTACAGCATTTAGAGGAGCGTCTCCTGTCGAAAAAGTCCAGATGCACATAGACCTTTTTGACGACCACAGAGGGTCGGATTTTTCCGACCCTCTGTTCGTATACAGAAAAAGGACCGAATGGGGAAGAACACCCATTCGGGCAATTGCTTTTCCTTCGGTATGACGACTTTTTCCCCCGAATCAGTTGTCCCAGTTGTGCCAAACGTCAGTAACATCGTCGTTGTCGTCCAGCATATCCAGAAGTTTCTGCATTTTTTCGCCGTCCTCGTCGGACAGTTCGGTATAATTGTTGGGCACGTACGCCACTTCGGCGGAGAGGACGGTGTAATTTTTGGACAAGACCAGATCGTTGGTGTCGGACATGGCTTCCGCGCCGGTATAGACGGTAAAGCCCCCTTCTTCTGCGACGATATCAAGGATATCCGCTTCCAGCAGATCTTCCATCAGTTGGTCTTCGTCCACGTCTTCGCCGTCGATGACGATGACGCCTTTTTTCTCAAACATCCAGTTGACCGAGCCGGTCTGACCCAGATTGCCGCCGCACTTATCGAAATAGTGACGCAGGTCTCCGGCGGTGCGGTTCCGGTTGTCGGTGACGCAGCGCAGATAGACGGCAACACCGCAAGGACCGTAGCCTTCGTAGGTCAAAACTTCATAATTCGCTCCGTCGCTGCCTCCGGCAGCTTTTTTGATGACCCGTTCGATGTTGTCGTTGGGCACGTTGTTGGATTTTGCCTTAGCGATCAGGTCTTTCAAGGCGGCGTTGGAAACCGGGTCGGGTCCCCCTTCTCTTACGGCGAGAGAAATTTCTCTGCCGATTTTGGTGAAGATCTTCGCCCTTTGAGCGTCGGTCTTCTCTTTTTTGTGCATAATATTCTTCCATTTGGAATGTCCGGACATGATAATTTTCCTCCTTCGGAAATCTATAAAAATAATGTTTTACTCTTTTTTGAATAACGAAATCGCAAGTACCGGCAGCGCCCAGATCAGATTGAATGTGAAGATCCAAATCCAGGACATCTGTCCGGGGGCGAAGAGAAGCGCCACTGCGGTCAAAATCAGACCGAACAACACAGACAATTGCTGAATGGTAATGGAGAGATTTACGGTCCTGTGTAACTGCTTCGCCCGGCGAATGGATTCCAGGATCCCCAAGGCGTTTTGGGTGGAGAGCATCACCGGGGGAGACTGATCTTCCTCCAGTTCTTCTCTCGTTTCCACCACCGATTCTGCTTCGTCCGGGTCGGGGACGGAAATTTTCGTATGGGAAAGTTCGTATTTCCGCTGAATCATCGTTTCGTTAAGATTGCAGTCCTTGGTCTCCACCAGAAGATTGAAATCTCCGCCCAATAGTTCTGCGGATTTTTTCAATTCCGGATCTTCGCCGTAGCGACAGATGATGGTGGCGGCAATTTTTCCGTTGATGCAAAGATAGATCAGATGAACTCCGGCAGCGGTCAGCATAGCTTCTTTTTCCGCACTCCAGGGTTGAACATTGTGTGATAGCAGCAGATTCCGATTGCCCAAAAGCACGTTATCAATATTGATATTGGCTACAATGCCGTAATTCTTAATGACCCGCCAATGCAAGACCGGCGGCATTTGCTCCGGAATTCCGGGGAATTTCCGGTGAAAGGCTTCTTCCAGAGGCGATTCGGAAAGTTTTAACAATGCTGCCGTATAGAGAACCGTTTCTTTCGCCAAGGAAGGATTCCGAACGCTCAGATTCAGGATCTCGTTGTTTTCCGGGGGGAACAGGTCGGTATCTTTGACCAACAGCGTATCGGTTTCTTTCAGATGTTCGATGGAATAATTCCCCATCAAAATGCTACCCAGTTTCCGGAGACGCATCTGCATCGTGACGTAGGGTAAAACGAAGGACATTTCCGCCGAGAAGCAGGCGCAGATGCACAAAAGGGCGGAGAGCGCCACAAAAAAAGAACCTTTACGTACGATTCCGATGACGGCGGCAACGACAATTACCCCGAGGGTTACGAGGGGGACGAACCGGCGGTTTTTTTTCTCCGTAGGATCGCTGTCGTAAGAGGTTCGCACTACGTTGGGAAAATCTACCAGCGGATTTGCGGAGCAGACCT
>JAZNDV010000139.1:0-1507 GCA_045588285.1 Eubacteriales bacterium | reverse complement strand
AGGATCTCATCCCCTTCCAAATTCAGTTTCAGACAACCGTTTGCGTCCAATTCGTCCATAGCGGCAGAGCCGTTCAGTTCGGTCAACGCGGTGCGAATAGCGTTGAGGTATTTTCCGTATTTCGGACCGACGGTCTTCAGTTGCGGTTTGAAAGAGTAGGAGAGGAATTGCTTGACGTTCTCCGCGATCTTCACCTCTCGGACGTTCAATTCGTCGGCGACGATGGCTTTGTATTCTTCGCCCAATTCCCGTTCGGCTTTCACGTACATTGCGGCGATGGGTTGACGGTTCTTGATATTTGCGGCGTTGCGGCAGTTTCTGCCCAAAGTGACCACCTGCAGAACTTCGTCCATTTCCGCTTCCATATCCGAATTGATCCACCCTTCGTTTGCTGCGGGATAATCGCAGAGATGAATGCTCTCGGGCGCGGTTTTGTCAATACTTCTGACCAAATTCTGATAAATATCTTCCGTTACGAAAGGAACCAGCGGAGCCGCCAATTTGCAGAAGGTAACAAGGACGGTGTAGAGGGTCATGTAAGCGTTGATCTTATCCTGTTCCATACCCTTCGCCCAAAACCGTTCCCGGCTGCGGCGGACGTACCAGTTACTCATATCGTCAACGAAAGTTTGCATGACACGAGCCACTTCGGTAATCTTGTAATTGCTCATATCGTCGTCAACGGTTTTTATTAAGGTATTCAATTTAGAGATCATCCACTTGTCCATGACGTTTAATTTGTCATAGTCTAAGGTGTATTTCGTCGCGTCAAAACCGTCAATATTGGCGTAAAGAACGAAAAATGCGTAGGTGTTCCACAGCGTTCCCATAAATTTCCGTTGCCCTTCGGTAACGGCGGTATGATGATACCGGTTGGGAAGCCAGGGAGCGGAGTTGGAATAGAAATACCAACGGATCGCGTCAGCGCCGTGTTGTTTCAATGCATCAAAGGGATCGACGGCATTGCCCTTGGATTTTGACATTTTCTGACCGTCTGCGTCCTGAACGTGCCCCAGTACGATAACGTTTTTATACGGCGCTTTGTTGAACAGAAGGGTTGAGATCGCAAGCAGAGAATAGAACCAACCCCGGGTCTGGTCAACGCCTTCACTAATGAAGTCTGCAGGGAAGGTTTTTTCAAAAATATCTTTGTTTTCAAAGGGATAGTGCCATTGAGCAAAGGGCATTGCTCCGGAGTCAAACCAGCAGTCAATGACTTCGGAGACCCGGCGCATTTCTTTTCCGCAATGGGGGCATTTGATAGTGACTGCGTCAATATAAGGACGGTGCAGTTCTACATCGTCGGGGCAGTTTTCGGACATGGATTTCAGTTCTTCAATGGAGCCGACGGCGTGCTGATGCCCGCATTCACATTGCCAGATGTTCAAAGGCGTACCCCAGTAACGGTTCCGGCTGATGCCCCAGTCCTGAACGTGTTTCAGCCAATCGCCGAAGCGGCCTGTACCGATATTTTCGGGCATCCAGTTGATGGTTGCGTGATTTCTCA
>JAZNDV010000138.1:0-1873 GCA_045588285.1 Eubacteriales bacterium | reverse complement strand
TAAGCCCCCACAGGGCCGCCGGCAATGTATCCGAGGGCACCCACCACAGCGGAAGAGATCATGGCCAGGGGCTTTACCTTCAATCCCCAGGCAATGGCAACGCCGATGGCGGCACCCACCACGTAATCGTTCTTTACGGTGGTCGCCAATTCCGTCAATACGGAAAGGCCGGGGATTTTTCCGAACTGGGAAATAATCAACCCGATAATCAAAGAGGAGAACAATCCCAAAGCCATTGCGCCCAGGGCATCTACGAAATAACGCTTCAAAATCTTCTTCACAGCATTCATAATATTGCAAACCTCCTTCAAACTTGACCCTATTATAGCACAAAAAACCACAAATTTCAAGTTTTTTCCGAAATTGTCATGATATTCTCAAAAACGGACAAACTGTTCAAAAAGGAGGAAAACAACAATGAACAGAACCATTCGAACCGATCTCGCCATAGAGCGAGGCGAGCAGCACAGACTCAATGAAGGGGACGGTTTTCTGGAAACAGTCCTGCCCGGCCCCATTCCCGTCTCCAAAATAAAAATCGTCAACGAGAAGGCAGCAACGCTCACGGGAAAGCCTATCGGCAACTACGCAACCGTCTTCTTTGACGGCGCTCTGTCCGACGACGAGTTATTCGAAAAAACCGTGGAGCAAACGGCCCAACTTCTTCGGGAATTTCTCAAGGGTGCCCGCACCGTCCTTGCAGTAGGCCTGGGAAATGCGGAAATGACCGCCGATGCCCTGGGACCGAAAACCGTGGACGGGCTGATCGTCTCCCGCCATATGAAGAAGCAACTGCCTGACCTTTACCGCGAATTGGCCTTGGGGAATCTGGCAGCCCTCCGTCCCGGGGTTTTGGGACAAACGGGCATTGAAACGGCAGAATTGATCCGCGCCGCAGCCGACGCAGTCTCCCCCGATGCCATTTTGGTCTTCGATGCATTGGCGTCCCGCAGAGTAAAGCGGCTCTGTGCCACCGTACAGATCAGCGACACGGGCATCACCCCCGGCTCAGGCGTGGGCAACCATCGCTCCCGCCTGGACAAAAGCACCATGGGGATCCCGGTTATCTCGGTAGGCGTTCCCACCGTGGTGGATGCCGTTACCCTGACGGTGGATGCTCTGGAAAAAATCCGACCTCACCTCAACGATAACGAACAAGATCTGGTGGATCAATGGAGCGACGACGAGGGACAGCGCCTGAGGGAAACCTTGGATCCCTACGAAAACAACATGATCGTCACCCCACAGGACATCGATGCACTCGTCGACCGCACGGCAAAGATCCTCTCCCAGGCAACCAATCTTGCGGTGCATTCCGGATTGAACCGGGAGCAGATCGATGCGCTGATCGGCGTATAAAACCCGATTAATCCGAATAAACTATTACCGTGACACTGCGGTTCCCCTTGGGGGAAACCAAATACTCCGAGGAGGAAGGAAACATGACCAAAACAAAAACGGCACTCTTGCTTTCCGCAGCCGCTGCGATTCTGCTGGGGACGGTCCTATGGGAAACGGGGACCGTGCCCGATCTCGCACTGTCATACGGCATCGGAGGGAACGGCGGTTCCGCCGCAACCCACCTGCTGGCCATGTCGGTCCCCTGCCTGCCGCCCCTTCCGCAAGCGTCGGAGGAAGAGGCGGAGGGTGAGGGAGCGACTGCCCCCGAAGGAGAGGTTGTGCTTTCGCTGCCCGTGTTTTCGCCCACGGATTTCACCCCCGTCCTTCCGTCGAAGCCCGCAAAGGCCGACAAGGTACTGAAAAAAACCTACGCATCCTCCTTCTCGGTGAACAATCTTTCCCCCAAAACCATCCAACTCAAAGCCCTGGCGGAAAAGGTTCCCGCCATTGAGTTATCGGAACCGGGACCGCA
>JAZNDV010000137.1:0-10393 GCA_045588285.1 Eubacteriales bacterium | reverse complement strand
CCGGAAGCACCGGGCGATCTGCATATAACGGTCAAACCCGGCAACCATGGAAAGTTGCTTATACAACTGAGAGGATTGGGGCAAGGCGTAAAATTCACCGGGGTGGATCTGGGAAGGAACCAAAAAGTCCCGGGCGCCTTCCGGGGTGGAACGGATAAGAATGGGGGTTTCGATCTCGATAAATCCATTCTCGTCGAAATAGTCCCGGGTGATTTTCGTAACCCGGTGGCGGAACATAATATTGTTCTGAAGATCAGGGCGGCGAAGATCAAGATAACGGTGTTTCAGGCGAAGTTCTTCGTTCGCCTTGGAATTTTCCACAATTTCGAAGGGAGGCGTTTCGGATTTGCCCAAAACGGTCAGTTCGGTGACAAGAACCTCCACGTCGCCGGTATCCATTTTGGGGTTCCGGGTCTCTTCGCTGCGCATACGCACAACGCCGGTAGCGGTCAATACGTCTTCGGGACGCAGGGCATACGCCTGATCGAAGAGTTCTTTATTTTCGTTTTCGTCAAAGGTCAGCTGCAAGATCCCGGAGCGGTCCCGCAGGGTGATAAAAATCAACCCGCCCAAGGGACGGCGGCGCTGGACCCACCCGTAAACGTGAACGGTCTTCCCCGCATCGGAAGCGCGGAATTCACCGCAATAGGCAGTACGGTTCAAATTTTTTCCCATAATATATCGTCCTTTTAGTTTAATCGTAAATCATATCAGAATTGTGACGCGAAAGTAGGATTTCAAAGAGAGTTATCGGAAGTCTCCAATCGGGATTTAATCTCCTTCGCTCCGTCAGGCAGAGTGGTTTCAAAGGGTTCTCCCCCGGCCATATCTTTGACGGTGATCTTCCCGCTTTCCACTTCATTATCGCCGATAACGACGACGAAGCGGGCGTTGGTCTTGTCCGCGTATTTCATCTGCGCCTTCAGAGAGCGGTCCATCAGATCGGTTTCCGCCCGGATCCCCAGAGCGCGCAGATCGGTAGCAAGACGGTTAGAAGCAAGGACTGCCCCCTGCCCCATGGCGGCAACGTAAACACCGTTGCGGGGAAGGTCGGGAAACAACCCCCGTTCCTTCATCACGCCTACAAGCCGTTCCAGCCCGGCGGCAAAACCAAGTCCGCAAACCTTCATTTTTCCGTCTAATTCCGTAACCAGACCGTCATAACGTCCGCCTCCTGCCAAAGTAAGCCCGGAAACGGGGTCGATAAATTCAAAAACGGTGCGGGTGTAATAATCCAGTCCCCGAACGATGTGGGGATCGACGGAATAAGAGATCCCGGCGTTATCCAAAGAAGTCTTGAGGGTTTCAAAATGGTCTTTACAATCGTCGCAAAGATAATCCAGGATCACCGGAGCATCGGCGGCGATCTCTTTGCAAATGGGGGATTTGCAATCCAAGATCCGCATGGGGTTGCGGTCGAGCCGTCCCCGGCAGGTTTCGCAAAGTTCCTCGGCGCGGGAAGAAAAATAGGTCTTCAATGCCGCGTGATAATTTTTGCGGCATTCAGGGCAGCCGATGGAATTGATATTCAGAAAGATCTGATCCAGACCCAATTCCTTCAGAAAAGAAGATGCCAGTTCGATCACTTCCCGATCCGCCTGCGGGGAAGCGGAGCCGTAAAGTTCGGCACCGAACTGATGAAATTCCCGGAACCGTCCCGCCTGGGGTTTCTCGTAGCGGAAGGCGGAAATGATATAATAAGCTTTCAGAGGCAAAAGACCGCCGAACAAACCGTGTTCCAGGCAGACCCGGACGGCGGAAGCGGTCCCCTCGGGACGTAAGGTAACCGAGCGGTCTCCTTTATCCTTGAAGGTATACATTTCTTTTTGAACGACGTCAGTGGTATCTCCCACGCCGCGCTCGAACAATTCGGTGGATTCAAACGTAGGGAAGCGGATCTCCCGGTAGCCGAACCGGTCGGAGATCCGGCGGGCGGCATCTTCGATCTGCTGCCATTGATAAGATTCAGCCGGGAGAACGTCATTGGTTCCCCTGGGGGCTTTGATTTCCATAGCCATAATGATTTCACTTTCTATCTCTAATTTTACATTATTTGTGGCGTCACGTTAAAAATCAGAACAGGTTAATGTCTTTCTTTCGGTCGGTGTGATAGATCTCACGCCAATCCAGATCTCCCCTGCCCAAAGCACAGACCAACACTTCCGCCGTGGCGATGTTGGTGGCGAAAGGAACGTTGTGCATATCACAGAGACGAAGCAGGGTATCCTCTTCCTCCGACATTTTCTGCTGAGATGCGTCCCGGAAAAACAGGAGAAGATCAATTTCGTCGTATGCAACCCGGGAAGCGATCTGTTCTGCTCCGCCGCCCTTTCCTTCCAAAAAGCGGAAGACGTTCAGCCCGGTGGTGTCAGAGACCAATTTCCCCGTCATCGCCGTGGCACAAACCTCGTGTTTTGCCAAGATGCCGCAGTATGCGATGCAAAACTGCACCATCAATTCCTTTTTCTTATCGTTTGCAAGCAAAGCGATGGTCATTTTTTCGTACCTCCGTATGGTAAATGTTGTTATGAAAATTTATCAAGGTCAACCGATTGTCCGGTCACCCGCAGGGCAATGTTGCGAAACGCCTTTTTACTGCGGGATCTGGGAAGGTTGTACGCCAACGTATCTCCGTTTCCGGCACAGATCACGGAAACGTCTTCGGGGATCAGCCCGATCAGCTGCAGAGAAGTACCGTCGATAATATCGTCAATATCGGGAGCATAGTTCTTTTTGATAAGAGAGGGACGAACCCGATTGACGATAAGGCGAACCCTTCCGGCACCGTTGCGGAACAGATAGTCCGCGGTACGTTCGCCGTCGGAAACGGCAGTACGGTCGGGAGTGGTAACGATGAGGGTTTCGAATCTCGGATCGGCAAGAATCTCCAAGGTGGGGCCGATACCGGCGGGACAGTCGATGAAGACGTAATCAAAATACCTTCGTTTTTCTTCCACCAATTGGCGCAGGAATTTCAGAAGCGTGACGGTAGAAACTTCCCGGCGCAAGGGAGCGAACAAGGCAAACAGGTTCGGGTGGCCCGGAACGGAGAGAACCGCATCGTCAAAAGAACAGTTGCGGTAATAAAGATCCTGAAGATCATAAACGTGGCGGTTACGCAACCCGAAAGCAAGATCGAGATTGGAAAGATCCAGATCTCCGTCGATCACGAGAACCCGGTGCTTTTCCGACAGCGCCGCTGAAACGTTAGCAGACACCGTGGTCTTCCCTACTCCGCCTTTGCCGGACGCAATTAAAAACACTTTGCCCAAACCGTTGACCTCCTTGTATCCGAAGCACTGGGGATAAAATGAACTGAACTATATCCTATATATTATCATATTTATGAAATAAAATCAAGAGGAACGGAAGAAAAACCTCCGTTCCCCGCTACAAATTTACAAAAAAATTAAAAAAACGCCAAAGAAACTTCAAAGAAATATCTGAATCAAATTATTACGGCAATAACGTGTTAAAATCGAAAAGAGAGTCAAAAGAATCCTGATTGGAAAAATGATAAGACAAAACGTCTTTGACCACTTGGGACGTATAAGCGTTTGCTCCTTTGCCGCCGTGTTCGATGACTACGGTGAAGGCAATTTTGGGGTTATCTGCGGGAGCGTATCCGGAAATCAGCACCGTCGGATGCCCGCTGGCATATTCGGCGGTGCCGGATTTTGCTGCGACGGTCACGATATCAAAATCCCGGAAATAACCGTATACCGTACCGTCCTGCACGTTAACGACCTTGTAAAGTCCGTTCCGGACGGTCTGCAGGGTCTTTTCGGAAATTTTCAGCGTTCCCTTTTGAGTGACCTGGGTCTCTTTGGTCTCGCCCGTATCCCGATTCGTGACCGACCGAATCAGATAAGGTTGAATCTGAACGCCGTTTCCGGCAATGGTTGCCACCATATTGGTCAACTGCAAGGGAGTTACGACGTTGTCCGACTGACCGATGGCTGCCATAAGATTTTCCCCGGAATTCCAAATTCCGCCGGCTTCTTCCCGGGCGGTCTTGGAAGCAATGGAGCCGGAGACCTCGCCGGAAAGCTCGATTCCCGTTTTCGATCCGAAGCCAAGAAGGGCGGCGTATTCTGCCAATTTGTCGCTCCCCAGCTGACGTCCCACTTCATAAAAGAAACAGTTACAGGATTTTTGAAGGGCAGTTTCCACGTTTACCACACCGTGGACGTGGGCTTCGTAGCAGGTGGGCTGATAATCGGAATAATAGGTATACCGACCGGTACAACGGTAGGTAGTATTCTTCGTAATAATTCCCTCTTCCAGTCCGGCAATAGCGGTCACCACCTTCCAGGTGGATCCTGGAGGAAATGCACCGGAAACAGTGCGGTTTACGTAGGGGGAGTTTTCCGATTGAGAAAGAATTGGGTAATCCTCATAAAAAGTAGAGAGATTGTAATCGGGATTGGAAGCCATGGACAAAATCTCTCCGGTCTCGATCTCCATAAAAACGGCGGCAGCGGCGGTGGCGGCATTTTCACCATTCAGCTTTTTTGCGTCTTCCACGGCAGAAGCCAGAGAATCTTCCGTGACCTGTTGTAGATTTTTCCCGATGGTCAGAATCACGTCAGAGCCGAATTGCGCTTTTTTCCCTTCTAATTCCGAAGTGACGGCACCGGCAGAGTTCACCTCGATATAGCGGTATCCGTCTTTGCCGCGAAGAAGGTCTTCGCAAATTTTTTCGATTCCGTCTTTGCCCACCGTGTCGGTGAGAGCGTATCCCTGGTCTTTGCGGATTTCGTATTCGTTGGCAGAGATCGGACCAATATATCCAAGGATATGAGAGGCGAAATTTTCTTCCGCGTAGATACGGGTGTAGCCAGTGGAGACCTCAACCCCAAGAAGATCTTCCCCCCTCTCTTTGAGAGCAGTGACGATTTCAATGGATACGTTGGAAGCAAAGGGATAAATGGACGGAGATCCGCTGCGGAACATAGAATACCGCACGCCGATGATTGCCCGTGCCGCAGAAGGAGAATATTCCTCCAATTTGTAGTAAGAAACCAATCCGGCGATGACGTTTTCCGCGGTAGCCGAGGTTGAGATTTTACGTTTTTCCAAAAAGGTAAAAAAGTCGGAGGGCAGTTTCTCTTCCGTGAAGATATACGGAGCGGAATCCGAGATAGGCAAAAGATCCGTGTATTCCTGTCCGTAAGTATTAAACACGGAGATCATAGAAGAGAGCGTACCGTTAACGTCCTTGCAGATATTCAGATCCAAATTAACAGACAAAACCGTCTGATTTTGCACCATAGGTAAACCGTATCGGTCTAAAATTTCTCCCCGGGCGGACTCCTCCACCGTTTTAGTGACGACCCGAGCTAAGGATTGTGCGCGGTAAGACGCTCCGTCGATCAACTGCAATTTTGCAAGCCGGACGACGAACAGCACCAACACGGAAACGAAAAGTACGGAAAGAATAGCAATACGGCTTCTTTTCAAGGTACTCACCTCCTGGCGGGATAACCTTCCCGCTCCCGAAACAAAAGGAAGAAAACAAAATACAATGAAAGCAACACCGGCAAACTCATAGCGAGCCGGGGCCAGAAAACGTACCGGGCGGCAGAAAGCAGGGGAATAGTGGAATCAAGGCTTTCGATTCCCCAAAGCATAAATTCATATAACGCCACGGAAAGGACTCCGGCAAGGGTACTGGAAAATACGTTGCGGGAAAGTATTTTTTCCACTAAAAATGCAATCATGTATCCGAAGATCAGATACGTTACTGCCCGAAATCCAAAAATACCCGATGCCATGGAATCAGCAAAAAGTCCGGAAAACAACCCGAACAACGGGGCGGCTTTTTCCCCGCAAAACATAGCACAAACCACGACGGTGCACAGGAGATATGGAGGGTTACACCCCCACCAAACGGGACCGACGCAATGTTCCGCCAAGCCTAAAATCAGGAACAAAACTCCGATAAAAAGGAGACGTATTTTCGGCTTCATTGGGTATCCTCGGAAAAATTGGTGATAACAAGAACTTCTTTGAGTTTTTCAAAAGAAACGGCAGGGGTCAGGACCGCGTTGAGGGAAAGGCCGTTGTCCTCGTAGTACAATTCGGACACCGTACCCAGCAGCAATCCCTTGGGATAAACTCCACCAAGCCCGGACGTATAGATCTGATCCCCCCGGTTTACGGCGGAATCTTTGTTCAGATAGCGAACGAGACACTGCCCTTTCGCTTTTAATTCCAACGTACCTTCCGTGACGCCCACATCTCCGGTAGACAATAGCATCGCACCAACGGAGATCTGAGGGTCGATAAAGGTAGAGACCGTTGCCCAATTGAGCCCGACTTGAGTCACTTTACCCACGAGACCCCCTTCGCAAACAACGATATCTCCTTTTTCGATTCCTGCTCCGGTACCGGCGTTAATACCCACAGAACCGTTCCAACCGTCAGAAGAGACCGTCACTACGTCGGCTGAAACGTATTCAAAGGAGTATGCAGGATCCGTAATGGAAAGCATATCTTTGTAGCGGTCGTTTTGAACTTTGTGGTAATGCAGATCGTAGATCTCTTTTTGCAGATTATTGACCTGCTCCCGCAAAGCGGCGTTTTCTTCTTTCAGATCGTCATACTGAACGATGGAAGAAAACAGATCCGTTATTTGATTCTTGCACCAAGTAAATCCGGTGCGAACGGGTGACACGATAATACCGATCAGTTGTTCGTGGGGCACGGTATGACCGTTGACCGCAACGGAAAGCATAAAACCCAGCAAAAAGCAGACGATCAGCACGAGAACGACGAAAAACCGTCCCCGGAAAAAGTACTTCATTATCGGCACCTCCTCATGATTTCTAAACCAAAACGGTTTTAAGAAAGAATATTTTCGTGTTGAATTCCGTGTTTGATCTGATCCCGGTAACGGTATGCGTTTCCGGCCCCGGTAACGACACTTTCCAGGGGCGATGCGGAGTGCATACAGGCGACGCCGGTCTCCTTAGACAACAACTCTTCCCAGCCGGGGATCAAGCTGCCGCCGCCCACCAAAGTGATTCCGCTGTCGATAATGTCCGCCGCCATTTCGGGGGGGATTTTTTCCAACGTCTGTTTGATCTGATCCACTAAAAAGCGGGCAGATTCCATTAAAACGTCCCGGATATCGTCGGTGGAAAGAGCGACATTCACCGGAAGTCCCCGAACCAGGTCCCGTCCGCTGACGGTCATAAAATTCACGTGACCGTCATCAAAAACCGAACCGATGGACATTTTGACCTCTTCGGCAGTACGCTCACCAATCAAAACGCTGTGGGTTTTCCGGACGTAGGCGATAATATCCCGATCAAATTTCTTTCCGGCGCAGGTGGTAGAAGTAACCGATACGATTCCACCCAAAGAGAGCACGGAAATTTCCGTCGTTCCCCCTCCGATATCCACCACCATTCGTCCCCGGGGTTCCACGATGGGAAGTCCCGAACCCAACGCCGCGGCAATGGGTTTTTCTACGACGAAGGGGACTTTTTTCACGCCGGCAGCGCGAACGGCGTCTGCCACCGCACGCTTTTCCACCGGAGTTGCCCGGCAAGGAATGGATACCACGGCGGATACCGGAGCAAATCCGGTACGGCAGCGGCGGATATAGTGTCTCAGCATCGCAACCGTTTTATCAAAATCAGCGATAACCCCATTTTGGACGGGAAACGTTACGGTAACGGTGTCGGGGGTTCTGCCCAGCATATCCCGGGCTTCCAGACCGGCACAGATAAATTTTTTCGCTCCGTAAGTCTCCGTTGCAACGATAGAAGGTTCGTTGAGAACCACACCTTTATCCCGACGGTAAATGAGGGTATTACAGGTTCCAAGATCAATTCCAAATTCATTCAATCCCATAGCGATCCTCTCTTCCCGTCACAAAATATCAATGCCGAATTCCGTCAGCATTTCGTAAAGAATACTGACGGGTAACCCTACGACGTTAGCATAGTCTCCGTCAATATGGTCTACCAGCAGGGCACCCTTACCCTGAATTCCGTAAGCGCCGGCTTTATCATAAGGTTCATTTGAGGAAACGTAAGCGGAAATCTGTTCCTCGGACAAATGCTTAAAAAAGACTTCCGTCCGGCACAACCCGGTTTCCATACGTCCGTCGCAAGCCACGGTAATTCCGGTATATACGAAATGAGAACGGCCCGACATCATACGAAGCATCGCTGCCGCCTCCTCGTCTCCGCTGGGCTTCCCCAAAACCGTTCCGTCCACCGCAACTACCGTATCTGCAGCGATCACCACGGAAAGAGGATTGTTATTTGCCACGGCAGAGGCTTTTCGCATGGAAAGTTCGCACACGATATCGATAGGGTCGGTCAGATCCGTAGACTCGTCTACTGCAGGGACGATGCTCTGAAAGGAGAGCCCGATCTGTTGAAGCAATTCAAACCGACGGGGGGAGGAAGATGCGAGAATAAAATCTCTGTTCATAAATTATTTCACCTTGTATTTGAAAAGGGGAATCCGAACGGTAAACAGGGTTCCCTTTCCTATTTTGCTTTTCACTTCGATGGTGCCGCCGTGAAGGGCCGCAATTTTTTTTGCAACCGAAAGGCCGATGCCGGTGCCGGAAGCAAGACCGCCCCGGGAAACAGGAGCCTTGTAATACCGGTCAAAAACATAAGGAATATCTTCCGGAGCGATCCCGGAACCGTTATCCAAGACCCGCAGAAGAACTTCGCGGGAATCGCAATCGAGAGACAGGGTCACCTTCCCGCCGGACGCAGTATGCTTAACGGCGTTATCCAAAAGGATGACTGCCAACTGCCCGATCCGGTCCGGATCCAACATCAGAAGTGGGATCTCCTTTTTCACCTCAAAGCGCAATTCGACTCCCGAAGCGGACGCCACATCCCTTAGATCATCGCACACCGCTTGTCCCAGAGCCGCAAGATCTGTGGGTTGGGGATCAAAACGGAGCGTTTCCTGTTTCCGGGTTGCGTCCAAAAGATCCGAGACCAATTTCGTCATAGCGTCGGTCTCCCGCAAGATACGGGCGAAATATTCCGGATACTGTTCCGGGGGAACGGCGCCGTCAGACAAAACCTCCGCGCTGCCGCGGATCACGGTCAGAGGCGTTTTCAGCTCGTGGGCGACTTCCGAAAGAATTTGATCCCGGGAATCCCGTACTGAGGATCCCTGTAAATTTTCACTTGATTTTTTCTGCAGGATCCAAGAAAGAACGAAGTCTGCAACCGCAACAATCAGCGTTAGGATCCAAACCGCGGCACAGGCAATTAAGATCCCCGTATTTCCCCGGAACAAAAGGGACAAAACCGACAAAACGGCACCGATGGCAAGAAGCACCGGCACCGTCCGTTCAATCAGCAGAAAAAGTTGTTCTGACTTGCGTCTCATTTCACTTCAAACTTGTACCCGACGCCCCAGACCGTTTTTATATCAAACCCGACGGAATCATCGATGTCGAGTTTGGTACGGATCCGCTTGATGTGGGTATCCACGGTGCGGGTATCGCCGAAATATTCATATCCCCAAATGTTTTCCAACAAGTGGTCCCGGGTAAAGACTCTGCCGGGATTGGTGGCAAAGAGCCAAAGGATCTCGATTTCCTTTTTGGTAAGGATAACGGGTTTCCCGTTGACGGAAGCTTCATAACTGTTCATGTCGATGACAAGACCGGCGACTTCGATCTTTTTGCTCTTTTCGTCTACCGATTCATCAGCCACGCGGCGCAAAACGGTCTTCACCCGCATAAGTACTTCCCGGGGACTGAAGGGTTTGATCACGTAATCGTCCGCGCCGATGTCCAGACCGAGGATCCGTTCTTGCTCTTCCGCCTTTGCAGAGATAATAATAATGGGAACGTTGGAAGTCTGACGAATTTGTTTGCAGACGTCGAAACCGTTGATCTTAGGCATCATGACGTCAAGCAGGATCAGGGACGGATTGCGCTCCTTAAAAAACTTCAGAGCCTGTTCCCCGTCGTAGGCGCAGATATACTGATATCCTTCCTTCTGCGCGTAGATTTTCAGCAGATCGACGATTTCCTTATTATCATCGGCGATCAGAATGGTTTTTTCCATGAATCTTATTCCCTCCGGAATCTATTTTTGTCCGTGATGGAATCAGTATATCACATTTCGAAGACTTTGTCAAGAAGCAGACAAAATTTCAATAAAAAAAGGACACATTTTTCACTTCTGTCACATTTTTGTTTTGTTTTAGACACAGTTTTGATGGGTTTTTTCCCGGAAAATATTGTGAAACAGAGGCTTTTTTATGACGGAATTGAAAATTGAAAAAAAATTGCAACAGAGATATTTCAAACTTGTTACAAGAAAAAATCATTGAAACTATCGCATTTTTTGAAAATTTTAAGAAAAAAGAAGGGGTAAAAAATCATCAAAAACAC
>JAZNDV010000136.1:0-8465 GCA_045588285.1 Eubacteriales bacterium | reverse complement strand
CACAGAAAGGTCAAAGATGGTCAAAGTCAAACTTTGATCAAAGGAGGTTTTCTATGAAATCCAGCGATTTGATCGCCGCTTTTTTGATTGAGGCGTTGGAACAGCAGAACGGTTCGTTGGAATTGCAACGCAACGAACTTGCCCAGCAATTCAACGTAGTCCCCAGTCAGATCAATTACGTGATCTCTTCCCGCTTTACCCCGGAGCGAGGTTACCTGATTGAAAGCCGCCGGGGGGGCGGCGGATACATCCGAATCCGCCGGGTACAAAGTGATAAGAGGACCCACATCATGCACGTGGTCAATGCCGTGGGAAAGAATATCAACTGTTTTAATGCCGACTTGTTCTTAAAGAACATGCTGGATTACGGTTATCTTTCTTCCGAACAGGTTCGTTTGATTCGTGCCGCTCTTTCGGAAAACGCCCTTTCGTCCCTGCCTGTTACGGTGCGGGATTTTGTCCGGGCGGATATTTTCAAACACATGCTTATTTCCGTCGCATCGGAATAATAATAAAAAAGGAGTATTTGTTATGCTTTGCGAAAATTGCAAAAAGAACACCGCCACCACCTATTTCAAGCAGACTGTCAACGGAAAGACCCGTGAAGTGTTTCTCTGCTCCGAATGTGCCGCGAAACTGGGGTTGGGAGATTCTCTGATGAATTTTGGAAATTTCGGGTTCGGTCTGAGCGCCATGTCCGATTTGCTCGGGGCTCATTCTGCTCCCGCCGCTTCCCGTTGTCCCACCTGCGGAATGACGCTGAAGGACATTTCGGGGTCGGGCATGATGGGCTGTGCCGATTGCTACGATACCTTCCGGGATTACCTGCGTAAACTATTGCCCCGGATTTCCGGGAATAAAGTTCATACCGGAAAGGTTCCTCATTCCTCCGAAGGGGAAAAGGGGGACGATCTGGCAGCGTTGAAAGCCAAATTGGCAGAAGCCATTCAAACGGAAAATTTCGAAGAAGCCACCGTCTTGCGGGATAAGATCCGGGCGTTGGAATCTCAGGATAAGGAATAAAGGAGGGCAAAGTGATGAACGATAAAAAAGAAAAACGGATCGACCCGAATATGGTCGTCTCTTCCCGGATCCGCCTTGCCCGAAATTTGAAAAAATATCCCTTTCCTTCCCGGTTGACCGACGAGACCGCCGCCGAGATGAAAAAGGAATTGCACGGACTTTTATCCGATTATCCGGAAGAATCTTTTGATTTTCTCGATATGAAAAACGTATCTTCCGTTCAAGCCGGTGCGATGATGGAAGAACATTTGATCTCTCCGGAATTTACCAAATCCGGGGACCGTTCCGCCCTTCTGCTGGGACGGAATAAACGGCTTTCGGTGATGGTCAACGAGGAAGACCATCTGCGGATCCAGGCGATGGCGCCCGGTTCCTGTCTGGAAGAATTGTACGATGCCATCAACGCCTTGGACGACTATATCGACGAAAGAGTGGAGTATGCTTTTTCCGAAAAGTACGGCTATCTGACGGCTTGCCCCACCAACCTCGGCACCGGGATCCGTGCATCGGTGATGCTGCATCTGCCCGCCTTGACCCGCCGGGGATTGATGGATCGGGTGATCCATTCCGTTTCTCAGGTGGGGATCACCGTCCGGGGACTGTATGGGGAAGGAACCCAAGCCGGAGCCTGTCTTTATCAGGTGTCCAATTCCGTTTCTCTGGGCATGAGTGAAAAGGAAACGGTGGAATTGTTGGATCGCATCGTTGCACAGATCTGCGATTCCGAAAAGGTTGCCCGGAAACAGCTTTATTCCGAACTTCGCACCCAGGACGATCTGTTCCGCTCTTACGGAATTCTTAAGGAATGCCGCATGCTGACCTCCGCCGAATTCCGCGCCCTTTATTCTAAGGTGCGTCTTGGGGTAGAGTTGAATCTTCTGAACCTCGATCTTTTTGATCTGGATCGGTTGTTTATCGAATGTCAGCCCTATAATCTTATGCTGACCGCAGAGGTACAATCCGATGGGGAACGGGATCAGCGCCGTGCGGCCTTAGTACGGGAACGTTTGAATTGACTTACTTTTTTTGATTCACACAATACGAGGTGATTTGATGTTTAATAATTTTTCTCAGAAAGCCACCATGGCTTTGAATTTTGCACTGCAAGCCGCCCGGGAATTGGGTCATTCTTATATCGGAACGGAACATCTTCTGGTCGGGTTGGTGCAGACCGAGGACAGCGTGTCGCAAAAAGCCTTGTCCGATGCGGGAATCACCGTGGAAGGGTTGATCAGCCGGATCGCCGAATCGGTGGGGACGGGAACGCCCTCCAACGTTTCTGGTCAGGATATGACTCCCAGAATGAAGAAGATTTTGGAACAATCCTATCTGGAAGCCCGTCAGTTGGGGCACAACATTATTGGGACGGAGCATCTGCTTTTGGCTCTTTTGAAGGAAACCGACTGCAAAGGGGTAGAATTGATCGAGACCGAAGGGGCAGACGCGCGGGAAATCTCCGCGGAGATCTTGGAATTGCTGGGAATCGTTTCTTCCAATTCTCAGAAAAAAGGAACTGCCGCAAAAAAAGGGGGTGGAAAGACCCCCGGATTGGATCAGTACGGCGTGGATCTGACCGAACAGGCAAAGGAACGGAAGGTCGATCCGGTGATCGGGCGGAGTGACGAAATCGCCCGGGTCATTCAGGTGTTGTCCCGCCGCACTAAAAACAATCCCTGTCTTATCGGGGAGCCGGGGGTGGGGAAGACCGCCATTGCCGAGGGGCTTGCCCAACACATCGTGGACGGTGCCGTCCCGGAAATGCTGAAGGAAAAGCGGGTCGTGACCTTGGATATCGCTTCTATGCTTGCCGGCTCCAAATATAGGGGTGATTTTGAAGAACGGCTGAAAAACGTCATCGACGAGGTGAAAAAAGCCGGGAACGTCATTCTCTTTATTGACGAGTTGCACGTTTTAGTCGGTGCCGGTTCTGCAGAAGGGGCGATGGACGCGGCGAATATCTTAAAACCGTCTCTTGCCCGGGGCGAGATCCAGGTGATTGGAGCCACCACCCTCAACGAATACCATAAAAATATTGAAAAAGACGCGGCGCTGGAACGGCGTTTTCAACCCATCATCGTGGCGGAACCTACCGTGGAGGACGCCATCGAGATCCTGAAAGGATTGCGGGATAAATACGAAGCCCACCACAAAGTGCGCATTACCGACGAAGCCATTGAATCTGCCGTCAAATTGAGCAAACGCTATATTCAGGATCGGTTTTTGCCCGATAAAGCCATTGACTTGATGGACGAAGCCGCTTCCAGAATCCGCATTTCCAATCTGACGTCTCCGCCGGATCTGAAAGAAAAGGAAGAAGAAATTGCCCGTCTCGGAGCGGAAAAAGAAGATGCGGTGCAGAATCAGAATTTTGAAGAAGCTGCCCGGATTCGGGACGCGGAAAAGGCGAAAAAAGCGGAACTGGACGAATTGCGCAAGAAATGGAGCGAAGAGGCTTCCGGTCGGGAATTGACCGTCGGAGCGGAAGAAATTCAGGAAGTTATTTCTCAATCCACCGGAATCCCCGTCCGCAAACTGATCTCCGAAGAAGGTCAGCGCCTTTTGAATATGGAATCCATTCTCCATCAGCGGGTGGTGGGACAGGAAGAAGCGGTGATCGCAGTTTCCCGTGCCATTCGCCGGGGCAGAGTGGGATTGAAAGACCCCAAACGCCCCATTGGTTCTTTTCTGTTTTTAGGTCCTACCGGGGTAGGAAAGACCGAACTTTCCAAGGCGTTGGCAGAAGTAATGTTCGGAGATGAGACGGCAATGATCCGCATTGATATGTCCGAATATATGGAGAAACACACCGTTTCCCGCCTCATTGGTTCTCCTCCGGGATACGTGGGGTACGACGAAGGGGGACAGTTGACCGAAAAGGTTCGCCGGAAACCCTATGCGGTGGTTCTTTTCGATGAAATTGAAAAAGCCCACCCCGACGTATTCAACGTCATGTTGCAGGTTCTCGACGACGGTCAGTTGACCGACGGGCAGGGGAGAACGGTAGATTTCAAGAATACCGTTATTATCATGACCAGTAACGTGGGCGCGAAAAACATTGCCGAAAAGAAAAAGCAATTGGGTTTTGCCCCCACCGAAGGGGAATTTACCCGCACCCAGGAAGAGATCCGGGAGAGCGTTCTGGGAGAGTTGAAACACACTTTCCGCCCCGAATTTCTTAACCGCATCGATGATATCATCGTCTTTTCGCAGCTGCGCAAAGAGGATATCCGTCAGATTGCTCTGCGGCTGACCGAACAAGTGACCAAGCGCTTGTCCGAAATGGGAATTTCCCTTACCTTGACCGACGAGGCGCTGGATTTGTTGGCGGACAAGGGATTTGACGCTTCTTACGGTGCGCGTCCCCTGCGCCGTGCCATTCAAACGATGGTGGAAGACCCCCTGGCAGAAAAAATGCTGAGCGGCGATTTTACCAAAGGAGATTCCGTCTCCGTCTCTGTCTCGGAAGGAAAATTGACTTTTTCAAAACAATAAAACAGCAAAAACGCTCCCTGAAACCAGGGAGCGTTTTTTTGTAATTTTTAATACCGTTTTGGTTTATAATTGATCCAGGAAAGAATCGATGGCTTCGTCGGTAGAAAGGTCGGGGTTTTCTACGGGAGATTTCTGTAACAACCAGAGCTCCGTCAACTCGCTCCGGCTTCCGGGTGCTACGTCGCACAGGGGAGACAGGCTTTCAATTTCGATGAAATTCGGATTGGTATAGGTTTCGAAGGAGCAGCCGTTGTCGGGATACACGGCATCGGGGTGATGGGTCATATGGAATTTGGTGAAAACCTCACCGTTAAGAACATAATGTACTCTCTCTCCCTTCAGATCAAATCCCAATTTGAAGGGGGTGGTTGCCTTGGGATCCTGACGGAGGGTAACGTATTTGTTATGCCATTTTACCCGGTCGTCTCCCATATTGGTGTAGGGCCAAGCCATAATGGTGCGGTTGGAAAGAAGACCCGTATCGTCGGTGTTCATGGGAATGATTTCCGTGCCCCCTTGGGCAGATACCGTAAGGCCCCAAATGGCAAACCGCAACGGTTTATCTCCGATATTCGTTACTCTCATAGTAACCAAAAGAGAGTTCTCTTTGTCTTCCGACAGGGTGACCACCATTTCTTTGAATACGGAATTTTCCACTTCAAAGGGCGGGTAGAAGGAAACGGACTTCCCGTCCGGCTCCACCCGGTATTCCACGGGGTCTAAGTCGGGGTAATAGGTTTCTGGATAGGATTCGGGAGAAAGCCAGATCCGGTGTCCGCCCAAATTCTCCCACTTTTTCCCTTCTCCGAAAAAGTCTTCGAATTTCTGATCGGTAAGCCCGCCCAGCAACGTCCGGTCGTCCTGCATAAAGTTCTGACCGTCGATAAATCCGAAGCGGATGATCCGGGGTCCTACGTCTACGGTAACGTAGGCTTCCACCGTTCCGTTGTCCATGGCAACGACTCTGCCGAACTCTTTGTAATTTTCAATTTCTCTGATGTTGATCATAAAAAAACTCCTTTTATTTGTAAATATCTTCACAGATCCAAGCATCGAATTCTTCTTTTGCCCGGGTCAGTTCTTCGGTCGTTCGTACCGTCCACCCGATGGGAAAGGCTTTCCAAAGGTCCCGGCAGAGACGGAATGCCCAAGTTTCGGGGTAACGGATATCGTAGGCGATGAAGTCCGGTTTTGCAATGACGTTCAACAATAAATTTTTAACCGCAAAAAGCTGTAATTTGTTTCCCTTTTCTCCATGCTTGAAAAAGTTAGAGGATAGCTGCCCCCGAAGGATATTCGGGCGGTTTTTTCTCAGCCAATCCAACACGAAGGGGTGAAAGGATTCCACGCAGTAGCGTCCGGGATATTCGTCGAGGATCTCAAAGGCTTTCGGGCAGACCGATAAGTCAAATCCGGGGATCTTCATTTCGATGATCAACGGGATCTTCCCGTCCACCACTTCCAAAACCTGCTTCAGGGTAGGGATTCCGTCGGGCTGACCGTTCAGGGACATGTTCGATAATTCTTCCGCCGTATAGTCGATGACTTTTCCGTTTACTCCCGTTACCCGGTTCAGAGTCAGATCGTGAAAGACCACCACTTGTCCGTCTTTGGAAAGTTGGATATCCAATTCGATTCCCAATCCGCGTTCTACGGCTTTTTCAAAGGCACGCAGGGAATTCTCCGGAAGGGTTTTATCATGCAGTCCCCGATGGGCGTATTCCACTCCTGCAAAATCTTTCCAGGGGGGACGTTTTTGGGGGGAACGGGGTTTGATCAAAAACAAGAAAACAAGGAAGATTAGAAGTAACGCGGCGGCGGTTCCCCCGGTGAGGTAGAGCCAGATCATTCCGTTTCCTCCTCAAACTGTTCCATGACGTTCTTTTTCGGTTCCGGCTTGGAATCTCCGTGCATGACGAACAACATGGTCACAAAGGACAGTGCTACGAAAATGGCGGCGTAGGGGAACAGACTTGTCATCGCTACGTTGTCCATAAATAATCCGGAAACGGTAGGGGTCAACGATTGTGCCGCCATAGACGCGGTGTAGTAATATCCGGTGTATTTTCCCACGTCAGCGCCGGTGCACATTTCCACTACCATGCGGAAGGAGTTTACGTTGATAGTCGCCCAGGCAACTCCCGCAAGGCAGAACATGATCGACATCAGCCAAGAGGGGGTGGAGGCAGTGATGAAGCACCCGGCAAAAAAGGCGGTAAACAGCATTGCGATTCCTGCCAGGATCGTTTTCTTTCGACCGATCTTCGAGGCGATCATACCTACGGGAAGATAGGCGATAATCGCTGCAATGTTTGCTAAAAGCAGGGTCGTGGTTGCATCTTTGTCCAAAACGTTCTGGGCATAGACCGTATACTTGGACGTGATGGCGTTATATCCGAAAAACCATAGCACGATAGACGCCAACATGAAGAGCAGACTGCGGAATTTCGCTTTATCCAACTTCTTTTTCGTACCGGATGATTCGGTCTTTTCTTCTTCCTTGTCAATGCCGAGGCGAAGGCTTTCTTCCTGCATTTCCGTTGCCCATTTGGGTTCTTTTACGGTCAGGAGAAAGATGATCAGTGCCGCCAGCATCAAACCGCCTACGATGGCGTATACGCCGGTATAACTCATATAAGCGTTCTTTACTTTGGAAATCGCCAGAACCGAGCCGATGCCTAAAACGATGATCCCCCCGGCGTTCCCCATCAAGTTGATCACGGCGTTTGCCTTGGAGCGTAATGGCTTCAGCGTTACGTCAGGCATCAGCGCAACTGCAGGGGTGCGGAAGGTTGCCATAGAAAGAAGTAAAAGTAACAAAATTCCGATAAACAAAATCAACGTCGTTGGATTTTGTTTGGTTACCGAGGCGGCACACGCCTGCCTTGCGGGGACGACGTGGCGGGTGTAAAGATTCACTTCCACTTCTCTGCCGAAACCGTTGATTTCCGTGGTTTTGGAATCGGTGGTCAGCTGGGAGAATTCTTCTCTGGTATAGAGATCCGCCAACTTGAATTCGACTCCTTCAGGCGTCTGTAATACGGTATCTTTCTGTTCGTCGTAAATGACCTCCATGGTGGCAGCGTCGTTGACTTTCGTGTATTTTTCAATATTTTTCAATTGAACGTTATCTGCTGCCGATAACAGCATTAAAAACGCCACGGCTAAAATCGTTCCGGTACGGACGAAGGGGGTTCTCCGTCCGCTTTTTCCCTTATGCCGGTCGGAAATTCCACCAAACAACGGCAACATGAACAGCGCCAAAATATTATCCAGCGCCATGATGATTCCCGATGCGGTTTGGCTCATGCCGAATTTGCTGGTCAAGGTCATTGCAATGGTAACGTCGTAGATTTGCCAGAAGGCACAGATAAGGAAAAAGGCAAATCCTACGAGAATCGTGCGTTTGTAATTCAGTTTCATAACAAAACCCTTCCTTGAATCGCTGTTCTTTTTATTGTCCAACGATTTCCAATTTATTATACCATATCAAAACCGGTTTGTCAATTTGAAAAGTTCAAATTCGGGGGAAATTAAAATGTAAAATATTTTTCACAAATACCCTCTTGCTTTTTCACGGAATGTGTGATATAATATCTAAGCGTCAAAAATGCTGGTGTAGCTCAGCTGGTAGAGCAGCTGATTTGTAATCAGCAGGTCGGGGGTTCAAATCCGTCCACCAGCTCCACCTTCTTTTTCCGCATAACCGAATATGGGCGAGTTCCCGAGTGGCCAAAGGGGGCAGACTGTAAATCTGTTGCATCTTGCTTCGGTGGTCCGAATCCACCCTCGCCCACCAATAATGATCCCCCCGCATAGCGGGGGTTATTCCAGTTTCGGGCATAGCCCTAATAATACAGGCTGCGCACAAGTGCGCCTTTTGGTTGACCTGCCAGTCACGCATGGGGTTACCTGCTACCCGTAAACGGGTCTCTGGGGTCAAACAGGCT
>JAZNDV010000135.1:0-1912 GCA_045588285.1 Eubacteriales bacterium | reverse complement strand
CTCCGTTATTCTTTCCGGGACATATCCCCGTAAAATTCATGTTCAGTACGATATATTATATCATAAATTAGCACAAGATGCAAGAGGTATTTCCAAATAAAATGGGAATTCTTTGTGAACTTTCCGCAAAGCAACGGCGTTATTTTGCCTCGTAGATCTTCATATCACCCTTTTTCACCCAGCCCAATTTACGGAATACCCCATCAAAGGCAAGGGTCAGGCAAGCAGGAAGAATAAAGTGCATCACAACGATTTCCAACAAGAATACCCAAAGCTGTGTATTGCCGATCATGGCGTCGTAGGCGCCAAACTGTCCCACAAGACCGCTGGTACCCATACCGGCACCCATAGACGTATTGGTCATTTTCAACAGAGCGGCAGAGATAGGTCCTAACACGGCGGAAGCCAACGTGGGAGCTAGCCAAATGGCAGGCCGGCGGACGATATTGGAAAACTGGAGCATGGACGTTCCGAACATCTGGGAAAGGGTTCCCCCAAGTCCGTTATCTCTCCAAGAAGCCACCGCAAAGCCTACCATTTGGCAGCAGCAACCAACGCAAGCGGCTCCGGCGGCGATGCCGTCAAGACCGATCATAATGCAAAGGGCGGCAGAAGAAATGGGTGCCGTCAGTGCAAGACCGACGATTACCGAGATCGCCATTCCCATCCAGATGGGGTGCAATTCGGTTGCGCTGTTGATCAAAGAACCCAGCGCCGTCATAAATTTACTGAGCCAAGGACCGATAAAGATCCCGACCAGTCCCCCGGTGATGATGGTAATCATGGGCGTAATGACGATATCAATTTTGGTTTTGCCCGCAAGAAGATTTCCCAATTCTGCACCGACTACCGCGGCAATAAACGCACCTACGGGGCCGCCGCAAATATAGCCCACCGCACCCACGGCGGCAGAAGTAAACATGGTCAAGGGTTTGACTTTCAATCCCCAAGCGACGGCAACACCGATGGCGGCACCGACCACGTAATCGTTTTTCACGACGGCGGCAACGTCGTTCAGAATGGACAATCCGGGAATCTTGGCAAACTGAGAAATAATCAGTCCGATAATCAAAGAAGAAAACAACCCAAGAGCCATCGCCCCGAGAGCGTCAACGAAATAACGTTTGAGAATTTTTTTCACAGCATCCATTTCAAACAGACCTCCAAAAAAATATTTCTTCCATTATAGCACAAAATTCCCAAAAAAACAAGTCTTTTCCGCAGTTTTTTTCCTGTCGCTTAAAAACGTCTTTATAAGATTATATTTTTTGGATAAAATAACGAAAAAAAGGAGTGCATTTTATGAACCAACGAACAGATCTTGCCATTGAAGCCGGAGAAATGAAACAGTTGGGAGAAAAGGACGGTTTTTTAGAGACGATAACGACGGGGGCAATTCCCGTTTCCAAGGTACGCATTGTCAACGAAAACGCCGCGGCGTTGACCGGAAAACCCATCGGAAACTACGCTACGGTATTTTTTGAAGGAGCCTTTTCCGACGACGAATTGTTCGACCGGGCGGTGGAACGGACGGCGGAAGTGATCAAGGAATTTTTACGGGACGCAAAATCAGTATTGGCGATCGGACTGGGAAACGCAGAAATGACCGCAGACGCCTTGGGTCCGAAGGTAGTAGACCAGCTGATCGTGTCCCGGCATCTGAAAGAACAGCTGCCCGACCTGTACCGGGAACTGGCGCTGGGGGAATTGTCCGCCCTTCGTCCCGGAGTATTGGGGCAAACCGGCATTGAAACGGCAGAATTGATCAGGGCTACGGCACAAACCGTCTCCCCCGATGCGATCATCGTCTTTGACGCATTAGCATCGAGAAGAGTGAAACGGCTCTGCGCCACGGTGCAGATCAGCGATACGGGTATTACGCCCGGCTCCGGAGTCGGAAATCACCGGGCAC
>JAZNDV010000134.1:0-1929 GCA_045588285.1 Eubacteriales bacterium | reverse complement strand
GTTATTTTTATGATTCATCAATACAAACTCAACGGCTATAACATCGTCATCGACGTCTGCTCCGGCTCGGTTCACGTAGTGGACGAGGTGGCGTACGACGTCATCGCCGATTTTGAACAAAAACCAAAAGAGCAGATCTTGGCGGAACTGACCGAAAAGTACGCCGGAAAAGACGGCGTTACCGCCGGCGAGATCGCCGAATGTTACGACCAAGTGCAGGAGCTGAAAGACGAAGGCGTCCTGTTCGCCCCCGACACCTTTGAATCTATGGCGGGAGAACTGAAAAAGAAGACCGCCGGGGTGGTTAAGGCTCTTTGCCTTCATATCGCCCACACCTGCAACCTGAATTGCGCCTACTGCTTTGCAAGCCAGGGGAAATATCACGGCGAGCGGGCGGTCATGTCCTTTGAGGTAGGCAAGCGCGCCTTGGATTTTTTAATTGAAAACTCCGGCACACGGCACAATTTAGAAGTGGACTTTTTCGGCGGAGAACCGTTGATGAACTTCCAGGTGGTCAAAGAACTGGTGGCATACGCCCGTTCCGTTGAGAAAAAATACGATAAAAATTTCCGCTTCACCCTCACCACCAACGGCGTTTTGATCGACCAAGAAGTCATCGACTTCTGCAACGCCGAAATGAGCAACGTGGTGCTGTCTCTTGACGGCAGAAAAGAAATTCACGACCGCTATCGGGTGGATTTTGCGGGCAACGGCAGTTGGGAGCGCATCGTTCCGAAGTTTCAACAGTTGGTAGATGCCCGGCAAGGGAAAAATTACTATATGCGGGGAACCTTCACCCACGCAAACCCGGACTTTTTGGCGGATATTCAGCAGATGCTGGACTTGGGCTTCACGGAACTTTCCATGGAGCCGGTGGTCTGCGCCCCGGGAGACGAATCAGAACTGACTGCCGAGGACCGTCAAATCGTCATGGAGCAGTATGAAAAACTGGCAGAACTGATGCTGAAGCGGGAAAAAGAAGGGAACCCCTTTACCTTTTACCATTACATGATCGACCTGACCGACGGACCCTGCATCTACAAACGAATCTCCGGCTGCGGTTCCGGAACGGAATATATGGCAGTCACCCCTTGGGGAGATTTGTATCCCTGCCACCAATTCGTCGGCGATGAAAAATACCGTTTAGGCGATATCTGGACGGGGGTCACCAACCGATCCGCCCAAAAGGAATTTGCAGACTGCAACGTCTACGCCCGGCCGGAATGTACCGGCTGCTGGGCAAAACTGTACTGCTCCGGCGGGTGCGCCGCCAACGCCTACCACGCCACCGGCTCGGTGAAGGGAGTATACGAACCGGGGTGCGATCTGTTCCGCAAACGCATGGAATGTGCTATTATGTTGGCAGTTGCCCGGAGCGAAGAAACATGAATACGCCGATCTGGGATTTTGCCCGGCAGTACGCCGCCGAAAACAAGTTGAGACTTCACATGCCGGGACACAAGGGGGAACCGGTCCTGGGGGTTGAACCCCTTGATATCACCGAGATCCCAGGGGCGGACAACCTCTACGAAGCCCACGGGATCATCGCCGAAAGCGAACGAAACGCGTCGACCCTTTTCGGCTGTCCCACCTTCTATTCCACGGAAGGGTCTTCCCAATGTATCCGCGCCATGCTCCACTTGGCGTGCCTGCAGGCAAAAACCCGGGGGAAACGCCCCGTCGTTGCCGCCGGACGGAACGCCCACAAGGTCTTCCTGTCCGCCGCCGCCCTGCTGGATTTTGAGATCCGCTGGATCTACGGGGACGAAAAAAACTATCTTTCCTGCACCGTCACCCCCGAAACGCTGGAACGCACCCTGAAAGACGAAACCGTCACCGCCCTTTACCTCACTTCCCCCGACTATCCGGGCAATCTTGCGGACATCTCTGCCCTTTCGGAACTCTGCCGCCGGCACGGCGTGCTGCTTT
>JAZNDV010000133.1:0-9184 GCA_045588285.1 Eubacteriales bacterium | reverse complement strand
CGGAAAGGGCAGATGCAACGTGACCAACGCTTGCTCCCGGGACGAATTTCTGAAAAACGTGGTCAATAATCCCCGCTTTCTTTACAGCGCCCTGTCTTCTTTTTCTACGGAAGACACTATGGCGTTTTTTGAATCCTTGGGCGTTCCTCTGAAAGTGGAACGGGGAAACCGGGTTTTCCCGGTCAGCGATAAAGCGTCCGATATTGTGTCTTCTTTGCAAAAGTACTGTACCGAATGCGGTGTAGTTCTCCAAAAAGGATTCGTAACTCAAGTCCTTACGAAGAACTCTGCCGTCACCGGAGTTCGTCTTTCCGACGGAACGATCCTCGCCTGTGATAAGGTCTGTATTGCCTGCGGAGGGGCGTCCTATCCCGGGACCGGGTCGGACGGGAACGGATTTCGTCTTGCGCAGGAATGCGGTCACTCTATCGTTCCCCCTCGTCCTTCTCTTGTTCCTTGGGAAGTGGAGGAATTGGAGCTTTGCCGGTCTCTACAGGGATTATCTCTGAAGAATACCGCCCTTCGTGTGGAATACGGGGGTGAAACCGTTTTTTCCGATTTCGGAGAAATGATGTTTGCTCATTTCGGCATTACCGGTCCTATGATTCTTACCGCAAGCACGGTCTTGAAACCGGGAATGAAACTTCACCTTGATCTGAAACCCGCCTTAACCGAAGAGCAGCTGGATAAGAGACTCCTTTCGGATTTTGAAAAATACCGAATGAAAAACCTCGCCAACGCCTTCGACGATCTGCTCCCTTCCAAACTGATTTTGCCCTTTCTTTCCCTTTGCGAGCTGAATCCCACGGATAAGGTTTACACCGTAACAAAGGAACGGAGGAAAGTGATTCTTCGCAACCTTAAGGATCTGCCCCTCACCGCCCGCAACGCCCGTCCTCTTTCGGAGGCAATCGTCACCGCCGGCGGAGTCTCGGTGGATCAGATAGACCCCCGAACCATGGCTTCCAAGGTTTGTTCCGGTCTTTATTTTTGCGGTGAAGTCTTGGACGTGGACGCTTATACGGGCGGATTCAATCTTCAAATTGCTTTTTCTACCGGTTATCTCGCCGGTCTTGCCCTGGCGGAAATCCGCTGAGGGACTAATATCAGGAGGTGTTCTTTTATGATTAGTATCGCTGTGGACGGTCCCAGCGGATCGGGAAAGAGCAGCCTTGCGAAAACCGTTTCCAAAATGTTGGGAATCCTTTACCTTGATACCGGCGCCCTTTACCGTGCAATCGGATATACGGTCTTGAAACAGTTCGGAGAGCATTTTTCGGAAGAACAGGTCTGCTCGCTGCTTCCGTCTCTGACGGTGGATCTTCGTTACGAAGATGCCGTTCAGCATGTGTACGTGAATGGGGAAGACGTTTCGTCCTTCCTTCGTACCCAGCCCGTCGCTATGGCGGCTTCCAAAGTTTCCGCATTCCCCCCCGTCCGCACCTTCTTGTTGGATTTGCAGCGTAATATTGCCGCAAAAAACGACGTGATCATGGACGGTAGAGACGTGGGAACGGTGATTCTTCCTAATGCCGACGTAAAGATCTTTCTTAACGCGGAGCCCGAAGTCCGTGCCGCCCGCCGGGTGGGGGAACTTGCCGAAAAGGGAATCTCCGCGGACTTCGATACGGTATTGGCGGAAGTGTTGCAACGGGATCATAATGATATGACCCGTGCCGTCGCTCCCCTGAAACAAGCGGACGATGCCGTTCTTTTGGACAATTCCGAATTGAACGCCGAAGCCACCGTTACCGCCGCGTTGGAGATCATAAGGAGCAAAGTCTCGCTATGATGTTGTATAAAATTGTAAGAGCAATCTTCACTTTTTATTTTCACGTGTTCAACCGTTTGATCGTCAAAGGGAAAGAACACGAAGTCTTGGAAGGTCCGGTCATCGTATTCGGGAACCACTATTCCAATCTGGACGTTTTTCTTATGACCGTAGCGCTAAAGCGCCAGATCCGCTTTATGGGAAAGCATACGCTGTTTAATCCTGTTTTGGGTCCTCTCGCCCGCGCCTTTGGCGCTTTCCCCATTGACCGCACCCGGGTCGATTTAACTGCAACGAAAACAGCCCTGCGGATTTTGAAAAACGGCGAAGTGCTGGGAATCTTCCCGGAGGGAACCCGTATCAAAGGCGATAAGATCTCCGATCCCAAAGGCGGAATTGCCATGTTTGCCTGGAAGACGAAATCTCCGGTGTTGCCCGTTCACGTGGAATATCGCCGCCGGTTTCATTTTCTCAATCATATCGAATTGACCATCGGAGAACCCATTCCCGCCGCGGAATTGGGGATCGAAAAAGGAACGCCGGAAGAATACAAAGCCGCAAGCCAGCGTCTGATTGATCGGGTTTATTCCCTTTGAGGTTTTCTATGGAATTGATCCTTTCAAAATATCTCGGCTATTGTTTCGGTGTCAATCGCGCCATTACCGCGTTGTTCAAAACCATCGACGCGAACCCCGACCGTAAATGTTATACTTACGGTCCTATCATTCATAACAAGCGCATTACGGATCAGCTCACCCAGCGGGGTGTTGCGGTCATCGACGATATTGCCCTTGCAGAACCCGGGTCTTTGGTTTTTATCCGGACCCACGGCGTTTCCGGTTCCGTTCTTCAAGCTTTAACGGATCGGGGGGTCGAATACATGGATCTGACCTGTCCCTACGTTCAAAAGATCCATAACGTTGCGAAATCTTCGGATCACCTTCTGATGGTGGGGGATATCCACCACCCGGAAGTGATCGGGATCCTTGGTGATGCAAAAGGAGACTACCGTGCCGTAACTACAATGGAACAGTTGCGTACCGTTCTTCGGGAACAGCCGGAATTCTCCTATACCATGGTCGCCCAAACTACCTTTAACATGGAACTGTGGCTGACGATGAAGGCATACGTGGAATCCTTCCGCGCCGTGGACGGAACGTTGCTTGACGATGAAGATTTCCCCGTCAGCCCGGTCACCATTTGTGACACCATCTGCCATTCTACTTCCGACCGTCAAAAAGAGGTGGAAGAAATGGCAATGAACTGTGATTTCATCGTCGTGATCGGCGACAAACACAGTTCCAACACGAAAAAACTCTATGAAATTGCGAAAAAATATTGTTCCGCATGTTATATAGAGGACTTTACGGAGTTACCACATTATTTAAGTGAGTATAAAAAAATCGGATTGTCTACCGGAGCTTCGACACCCGGCAGTACAATCGAGGAGGTCATAAACACCATGATGAATGAAAACAACAACGTCAATCTTATGGAGGAGGATATTGATTTTGCAGCAGCTCTCGAAGCGTCCCTGCAAGTCGCCCGTGTCGGACAGCGCATCAGCGGTACGATCGGAGTCGTAGGTACGAATGAAGTCCAGGTCGAACTGGGCGGCAAACACACCGGATTTATCCCCGCTTCCGAGTTTAGCGAGGAGGAACTTGCTGCTCTGAAAGCCGGCGATGAAGTCGAAGCATTCGTAATGAAAGTAAACGACGTGGAAGGCACCGTTCTTCTGTCGAAGAAGAAGCTGGATTCCATCAAAGGCTTTGAAAAACTCGAAGCTGCAAAAGACAATAACGAAATCCTTACCGGAACGGTGTCCGAAGTGGTCAAAGGCGGTCTTGTGGTTTACGTCAACGCCGTTCGCGTCTTCGTTCCCGCTTCCCTCGCTTCTCTGAGAAAAGATACCGATTTGGAATCCATGAAGAATCAGGAAGTCCGCCTGCGCATTATCGAATTGGAAAACGCCGGCCGCCGCAAGAGAATCATCGGTTCCATCAAGTCCGTCCTGAAAGAAGAAAAAGACGCTGCCCAAGCAAAGGTTTGGGAATCCATTGAAGTCGGCAAAAAGTACGATGGTGTCGTCAAATCCCTTGCTTCCTTCGGTGCCTTCGTTGACATCGGCGGAGTGGACGGTCTGGTTCATATCACCGATCTTGCTTGGACGAAGATCAAACATCCTTCCGAAATCGTCAAAGAAGGAGATTGCATCGAAGTCGAAGTTAAGGCTTTTGATCCCGAAACCCGCAAGATCTCTTTAACCTTCAAAAAGGCAAATGAAGATCCCTGGATGATTCTTCCCCAAAAATATCAGGTTGGCGACGTTATCCCCGTTACCGTTCTCAAACTCATGCCCTACGGTGCATTCGTTTCCGTGATTCCCGGCATTGACGGCTTGGTTCATATTTCTCAGGTTGCAAATCATCGGGTCGAAAAAGTCGGAGATGCGTTGAAGGTCGGCGATCAAGTCGAAGCAAAGATCATTGAAATCGACTACGAAGCCAAGAAGGTCAGCCTCTCTATCAAAGCGACCTTGCCGGAAGAAGAAGTTGCCGAAGCTGAAGTTGAAGCAGAAGCCACTGTGGAAGACGGTTCTGTTGAGGAATAACTCATTCCGTCCTGCATAAAATCGTAATATGTCAGTAGGTGTGCGGCGGATTGTATCTGCGGCACACCTGTCATTTTGATTGGAGGCGACGTTATGGAAAAATCGGTTACCCTTGATAAAGTAATTGCGTCCGAACATCTGCAAATCGTCTATATGCCCGAATCTGCAGGGGAGAAGGGCGCGAAACGTCACGTGGTTACTACCGACGTGAACCGCCCGGGATTGCCTCTTTCCGGATTCTACGATCACTTTGATGCCAGCCGGATTCAGATCCTCGGCAACGTAGAAATGAGCTTTTTGATGGAGAAAACTCCCCAGGAACGCACCGCTGTTTTTGACGGTATGTTTTCTCGGAATATTCCTGCCATCGTGATTACCCGAAGTATCCCCATTCCCGAAGAATTGATTCAAAGCGCAATGCGGCATGAGATTCCCGTTTTAGCGTCCAATCGCCCCACCTCCCGCTTTATGTCTTCTTTGATCAATTATCTCAACGTTCAACTTGCACCTTGTATTACCCGCCACGGTGTTTTGGTCAGCGTATATGGGGAAGGAATCCTGATTTTAGGGGAAAGCGGCGTTGGAAAAAGTGAAACGGCAATGGAACTTCTGAAGCGCGGTCACCGGTTGATCGCTGACGATGCGGTGGAATTGCGCGCCGTATCCGATCTGACCATCGTTGGGTCTGCTCCCGAATTGATCCGCTATATGATCGAATTACGCGGAATTGGGTTGGTAGACGTCCGCCATATTTTCGGAATGGGTTCCGTTATGGAAACGTCCCGGATCGATTTTGTCGTTCAGTTGGAAAATTGGGACGAAACTAAGCATTACGACCGCCTTGGATTGGAAACACAGGAATACGAGATTCTTGACCATAAAATTCCTTCGGTCACCATTCCCGTTTGCCCCGGTCGGAACCTTGCGATCATTATTGAAGTCGCTGCCGCAAATAACCGACAAAAACGAAGCGGTTATAATGCTGCGGAAGAATTCAACCGGCGTCTTATGAAACACCTGAATGAAGTTTCTTCGGAGAATGAAGTATGATTGCCTCGTTTTGTAATGAAACCGGGATCCGCTTTGAAAAGAATCTCCCCCTTTCGGAACATACCACTTTCCGCATCGGCGGATCTGCAGATTTTGCCGTATATCCGAAGAATGCCGGACAAATGGCACTTCTGATCCGCTTTTTACATCAAAATAATTTGCGCTACTTTGTTCTCGGGAAAGGCTCGGATATTTTGGCGGACGATGAAGGATACCGGGGAGTTATCGTCATGACACGGGAGTTGAATTCCCTTTTTCGAGAGGGGAACCGCATTGTTGCCGGTGCCGGGTGCAGTATGACTTCCGTTTCCAACTTTGCCCGAAAAGAAAGACTTGCCGGATTGGAATTTCTCCATGGAATTCCGGGTAGTATCGGCGGCGGTGTGTTCATGAACGCCGGTGCGTACGGATCTGAACTTGCTGCCTTTATCGAATCCGTGGAATGGGTCAGCCCTGACGGAACGATCCATATTTCGTCCGGTTCCGAACTGGATTTTTCCTACCGACATTCGTATTTTTCCGATCACGTCGGGATTATTTGCTCTGCGGTTCTCTCCTGTGAACCGGGAGATCCTTCCCAAATTGCCGTATTGATTTCCGAACTGGATTCCCGCCGTCGGGAAAAGCAACCCTTGGAATATCCCAGTGCCGGAAGTGCTTTTAAGCGCCCTTCGGGTCATTTTGCCGGAAAACTCATTGAAGATGCCGGACTGAAAGGGTATACCGTAGGCGGTGCTTGCATCAGCGAAAAACACGCCGGATTCATCGTGAACAAAGGCGGTGCTACTGCTAAAGACGTAAAGACGCTGATCCAATACGTAACGGAGACCGTATGGAATCAGTCGGGCGTTTTGTTAGAGCCGGAGATTCGTTTTTTAGAACAATAAAACAGGAAAGGAGAGAAGGAGATCGTGTCCTATTCCTTTGACGTCAAGAAAAAATTGTTGTCTATTTCCGCCGACTTATGTTGCCGTAAAGCAGAATTATACGGATTTCTTCTTTTCTCCAACACTGCTTCTGAATCGGAGATCCGCCTCGTGACTGCCTATCCCGAATTCCGTACCCGCTATCTGAACTTTTTGATGGAAGCCGGCGTGAAAAAGTTTGAACTGGCGTGCCAGGGAAACACGGTGAAGAAGTATCTCTGCCGGATTGCTCACCCCAGGGATCTGAGACTTTTGCGCGAATATTTAGGGGGCGTTTCCTTTGCTTCCCCCCTACATATTGATTCTTCGATTTTACAAAAAGATTGCTGCCGACGAGCCTTTCTCAGGGGCGTTTTTATGGCAAACGGAGTGATGGTATCTCCTGAAAAAAACTGCAGTGTTGAGTTTAAGACTGCCCACCAGATTTTAGGCGGAGAATTTTTTGATTTTTGCAAAAATGAATTTGATCTGCTTCCCGGTTCTACTGTTCGTAACGGAAAAAAACTGATATATTTTAAGTCTTGGGATACGATCAAAGATTTTGTAGCCCTAATTGGAGCACAAGATGCAGTTTACGATCTCGCAAACCGTGAGATCGAGCATTCCTTCCGCAGTACCGCAAACCGTCGTTTTAATTGCGATAATGCAAATATTCAGCGTTCCGTCGATGCGGCTTCGGAACATCGGCGTGCCATTGAATTTTTACGTTCCAAAGAGATCGCCTTACCTGATGCTCTTTCCGAAATCGCACGGCTTCGGTTGGAATATCCGGAGGACACGCTGTCTGCCTTGGGACAAAAGTGCGACCCGCCCATCTCCAAAGCGGGAGCCGCACACCGTTTGAAAAAAATCTGCATTCTTGCAGCGGAAAAAGGAGGTGTCTGAAAATGGGATTCGTTCATTTGCACGTACACAGTCAATACAGCCTTTTGGACGGTATGTGTATCGTCGGTGAGGATAAAAAGCATAATGACAAAATGATGGATCTGCTCCATGAATTGGGGCAGGACGCCATTGCTATTACCGACCACGGAAATATGTACAGCGCCATCAAGTTTTATAAATCTGCGAAAAGCCACGGAATCAAACCCATCATCGGGTGCGAAGTTTACGTAGCCAACCGCAGCCGTTTTCAGAAGGAACGGGAATTCGACTCCGGTTACGCCCATCTGGTACTTCTTTGTGAAAACAACCAAGGATATCAAAATCTAATTCAGATCGTTTCAAAGAGTAATACAGAAGGGTTTTACTATAAGCCACGCGTTGACCACGAATTGTTGGAAGAATATCATGAAGGTCTGATCTGTCTTTCCGCCTGCCTTGGGGGAGAAATTCCCCAATTGATTCTCAACGGGCAGTATGAAGAAGCCAAAAAACTTGCTCTTTGGTACGAAGGTGTCTTCGGGAAGGACCATTATTATCTGGAAATTCAGGATCACGGTCTTGCCGACCAAAAACCGGTCATTGACGGACTTCTCCGGATTCACGAAGAAACGGGGATTCCTCTCGTCGCCACCAACGACGCTCACTATATGCGGAAAAGCGACGCGAAGGCGCAAAAGGTGTTGCTTTACGTTCAGATTAAAAAGACCATCAACGAAGATTGCGGAATGGGCTTTGAAACCGACGAATTTTACGTCAAGTCGGAAGAAGAAATGCGTGCCCTTTTTGAATATATTCCCGAAGCCTGCGATAATACGGTAAAGATCGCCGAAATGTGCAACGTTTCTTTTAAGAACTTAGACGACCCCGACCATCGGGAATATCACTTGCCCGATTACCGTACTCCCGACGATAAAGACCACTATGAATATTTGCGGGAACTGGCATATCAGGGCTTTGACCGAAAATATCCTGAACGCACCCCCGAACTGATTGAACGGTTGGAGTATGAATTAAGCGTCGTTCACAAAATGGGGTTCGTGGACTATTTCTTGATCGTCAGCGACTACGTCCGCTATGCCAAACGCTCCGGGATTCCCGTAGGCCCCGGTCGCGGCTCCGGTGCCGGAAGTATCGTTGCGTACTGTATCGAAATTACGAATATCGAACCTATCAAATATAATCTGCTCTTTGAACGTTTCCTGAACCCGGAACGGGTCTCCATGCCTGACTTTGACGTGGACTTCTGTGTAGATCGCCGGCAGGAGGTTATTGATTACTGTATTGAAAAATACGGTCCTCAATGCGTTGCACAGATTGTTACCTTTGGTACAATGAAGGCAAAAATGGCGGTCAAAGACGTTGCCCGTGTATTGGAATTTACTCCTCAGGAAGCCAACTCCATTGCAAAATTACTGCAGGATAACATGAAGATCATGGAATCGGTGGAATTGGTTCCCGAATTGCGTGAAATGTACCGCAACGATCCTCGGATCCATGAACTGATCGATCTCTCTGCCAGCGTGGAAAACGCCCCCCGGCACACTTCGGTTCACGCCTGCGGTGTTGTTATTACCTATCCTTCCGTTGCAACCCACGTTCCCCTTGCCGTGCAGGACGGTATGCCCGTGACCCAATACGACATGGTCATCAATGAGGAATTGGGACTTTTGAAAATGGACTTTTTGGGTCTTCGCAACCTTACGGTCATCGAAGATGCCTGCGTGCAAATTCGCAAAAAAGTCCCCGGTTTTAATGTCAATACCGTTGACATGGATGACGTTTCCACCTACCGTATGCTTTCCAACGGCTATACCGACGGCGTGTTCCAGCTGGAATCCGGCGGAATGAAAAAGACGCTGATTCAGCTTCAGCCGAAGAATATCGAAGATATTACCGCCGTTATTTCCCTCTACCGTCCCGGTCCCATGGAATCCATTC